>CAZJCN010000017.1:0-20990 GCA_964544195.1 uncultured Phycisphaeraceae bacterium
TCCACCTTGCCGGTCACCACGTCGGCAATCAGCCGCGTGCGGTATTCGCGGATCAGGTCGATCTCGCACTGGGCACGGTTGATGGCAGTGTCGATTGTGTGCGTACTTTCAGCCACTACCTTGACTATCTCATCCTGCTCGTTGATCGCTGGCACTGCTACGCGCACAGCCACAAGCTTCTCACGGGTCAAGTGCCCGATGCTCACTCGGTTCGTGATGGCTTCAAAGTGGCCTGACTTCCCCAGCAGAAAGAACTGAAGAAGTAAGAACTGTGATCGGACGCGATCATTCGGTGAAACCTTGTGTACCGAATTCTGAATGTAGCATTCCTCGATCTGTCCATTCCAGAGACACGCTCGGCCAACTTCTCCTCCCTCACTTACAAGAAGATCACCTGGCGAAAGCCGGTATATTCCCATTTCGGCATCCGAAAACCACATCTCGGCCACATCGTCTAATCGGGGTTCCCACCATTGGATGTTGGCAGAACGAAGATATGGCCGCAGTTTGTACCCGGGGGACGGTGTCGTCTTGAGCATCTTTCCAAGGACGACAGTGGCAACGTTCTTCAGACGAAGCACCTCCCAGTGCTCGGGAATATCGCCGAGCCAGTCGATGCCGGAGGGTTTGTAGTGGGGGTAGGGCTTGCCGGTGCGCGGGTCGATGCGGCCGGTAACGTACTGGTTGATGATGGCCTGCTTCTGCTCGTTCAACACCTCGATCAGCCGCCGCCGATTACGGATGAACCGGCGAACCTTCTGGTCCATGCCATCGAGGTAGTGCGCGATCACCACTTGCTCATCCGGCGGGGGGATCGGTACGCCTACCGAGCCAACGAATCCCCAGTCAGCCCTTGGCATCTTTGCTCCGTAAGTTGAGCTATCAACGATTCCGATGAATTTATGGCTCCGTAGAAGGTGCTCGTAGTAATGCGGGCGAAAGCGGGGATCACGTCTTCGAAGTACGAAGAACTCACCGACGCACACACCGGAATATTGTGGTCGTGTCACTTTGGCGAGATATGGTCGCAGCTTTCCGAAGAGCACGTCGTCTTGGTTGAACCTTTTTACAATGCCATTAACTAGATGGGCGTGAGCTCTACGAACGCGCCCGGTCCAGCTTTCGACGTGCTCCAGCGCGATGTATGGCATGCTCGGATCATTGGGAGGTCCTTGGTCTGTGATGTTGTAGGCGAGCCACTTCAACCGCTCAATCTCCCAATGCGCAGGTATCCAGCCCAGCCACGGCAGGCCGGAGTCCTTGTATTCGGGATAGGGCTGCAATTCGTTCGTCATGCCTTCTTCCCCTTTGGCCGATAGTCGCGGGGATCGAGGCATGCGTCGTAGGTAGTGCGGTCGATCTTGATCCAGTCAGTCTTGTTGATGCCGCGTGTATTGTTGTAGGTGGGGCTTGCGGGAAAGGCACAGGCGATCTTGATCCAGCGGTTCTGCTGGGTGGCGATGGCGCGGACCTCGTCGGCGACTTCGGAAAGGTCTTGGTCTTGGCTGAAAATCAGGGCCACGTCACAGGTTTTATCGCGGGCTGCAGCCACCACATCGAGGGCGAGGCGAACATCGACGCCTTTCTCACTTCCGACGAGCACGGTCGTCGTCCCATCGCCGGGAAGACGAACCGTCTGATTTCGGTACTTGAGGGCGCGGGAGAAGGTCTGGATACCGACGCGCCCCATATGGGCGAGCTTGGCGGTCCAGAAATGATTCCAAAACGGATCATCCTGCGAGCTGGGAACGCCGGTATAGAAGCAGGTCTTATCGAGATGCCAGCCTTGGTCGTTGCAGACGACCTGGGCGAGTTTGAGGGGATCGTAGTTAGGCCAAGTGTAACCGAAGGCATACTTGGCGGCGTAGAACAAGTTTTGGCCGTCGAAAAAGGCGATCGCGCGTTTGACGGGTGGTTCAACGGGCACAGGTCACCCCCCTAGCATGGCCCATAAAAAGATAACCCCGTCGGAGGCCTGCTGGCATGTCCGGCGGGGAGTAGATCGATGGGACTACATTTCTTACATACATAGTGTCGGCTAGGTTCGCCGGAAAGTCAAATGATTTTATGGACCCGGCCATCTGACGCGAACGGCTAAAAATTATGTAATTTCTGTATTTACAGGCATTTGTAGTCATTCCAGCCCCCGTTTCAGAATGTGACAATTATGTCAAGTAGGCCTTCGGCCTCGACCTGCAATGCTAGCAGGTCGGCCTTGATCTCGTCCAGCGAACGCAGCGGCGTGGGCTTGTAGAAGTGCCGGGTGAAGCTGATCTCGTAGCCGATCTGCGTCTTGGCGTGGTCGATCCAGGCGTCGGGAACGTGCGGCAGCACCTCGCGCTGGAAGAACGCCTCGATGCCGCCGTCTTCCAGCAGCGGCACCTGATCGGTGTCGCGCAGGTCGATGTCCGGCTCGTACTCGACTTCCGTCTTGGTCTTTTTCTTGATGACCGGCTCGGCGGCTTCGTCCTTGAAGGTGAAGGCGTCGCGGAGCTTTTTCTGGTCGGTGGCGGTCAGCTTGAGGCCGGCCTTTTTCGCCTCGGCCTTGAACCGGTCCCACACGGCGTTGAAGTCCAGGTGCGGCTTCGGGCCGCCGGCGATGCCCGCCAGGAGGTCGGCGGCCTTGTGCAACTTCTCGGGGGCGTTGGCCTTGAAGGCGGCGAGCTTGCCGGGCGTGACGTGAATCGCCAGCCGCAGCGGGCGCTCGACGACGATCTTCCAGTAGCCGAAGGCGGCGTTGGGGAAGATCTTTGAGTGTTCGGTCTCCTCGAAAGCGAGGAACAGGTCGGTGATCTGCTAGATCTGCTCGGCCGACAGTTCGCAGTTCTTCTTGCCGAGGTTTTTTCGGAGCGGGGTGTAGATGCCGGTGGCGTCGATGAGCTGGATCTTGCCCTTGCGGTGTTCGGGCTTGCGGTTGGTGAGCACCCAGATGTAGGTGGCGATGCCGGTGTTATAGAACATGTTCAGGGGCAGCGCGATGATGGCTTCGAGCCAGTCGTTCTCGATGATCCAGCGGCGGATGTTGGACTCGCCCTGGCCGGCGTCGCCGGTGAACAGGGACGAGCCGTTGTGGACCTCGGCGATGCGGCTGCCCAGCGGCGTGTTGTGGTTCATCTTAGACAGCTTGTTCACGAGGAACATGAGCTGGCCGTCGCTGGAGCGGGTGATGAGCGAAAGCTCCTCGCCCTGGTGCTGGACGGTGAAGCGAGGGTCTCTGAGGTCCTTCTTGCCGCCCATGCGTTCGAGGTCGGTCTTCCAGCTCTTGCCGTAGGGCGGATTGGAGAGCATGAAGTCGAACTCCATCGACGGGAAGGCGTCGGCGGAGAGGGTGGAGCCGTACCTCATGTTGTCAGCGCTTTCACCCTCGCCTTTGATCAGCAGGTCGGCTTTGCTGATGGCGTAGGTTTCGGGTTGGACTTCCTGGCCGAACAGGTGGATGGAGACTTCCTTGCCGTGCTCCTGAGCCAGCTTCTGGAGCGTGTCTTCAGCAACGGTGAGCATGCCGCCGGTACCGCACGCGCCGTCGTAGACGCGATAAGTGCCGTCTTTGATATCATCCGCAATGGGGTAGAAGATCAGGTGTGACATCAGCTCCACGACATCTCGAGGCGTGAAGTGTTCCCCGGCCTCCTCGTTGTTTTCCTCGTTGAACCGGCGGATCAGTTCCTCGAAGATCGTGCCCATGGCGTGGTTGTCCAGGCCGGGCAGGCGGACGTTGCCATCCTGGTCATAGACCGGATTGGGGCTGAGGTTGATGTCGTTGGAGGTGAACTTCTCGATCAGGCTGCCGAGGATGTCGGCTTCCACGAGCGTGGGAATCTGGTTGCGGAACTTGAACTTATCGAGAATCTCCTGGACGTTCGGTGAGAAGCCGTCGAGGTAGGCTTCGAAGTCGGCCTTGAGCTGCTGCTGCTTGGCGCGGGCGCGAAGGTCGCGGAGGGTGAACGGCGAGACGTTATAGAAGGCGTTGCCGGAGGCTTGGCAGAGGGCGGCCTGCTTGTTGGCGATGCCAGCCTCGTCGAGTTGCTTGTCGAGCTTGAGGACGGCTTCCTTGGTCGGTTCGAGCACGGCATCGAGCCGGCGGATGACGGTCATGGGCAGGATGACGTCGCGGTACTTGCCGCGAACGTACACGTCGCGGAGCACGTCATCGGCGATGTTCCAGATGAACCCGGCGATCCAGTTGAGCTGTCCGTTTTTCATACAGTCCTCGTCAGTTCTCTTCGAAGCTCTTCTTGATCAGGGGTTTGGCCTTCTCCAGATCGTCGAGATTCCGGATGGTCAGTTCCAGGTCACCGGTACCGTGGTGGCCCACACCTCGGACGTCGCGAGAGAAGCCATCTTCGAGCGCGACCTCGTCAGGATTCAAAGGCAGCCACATGAGCAGGCTGTTCTTGCTGGTCTGAAGCTGTATCGTGGCGATGTTTTTCAGCCGTTTGTATGCAATGTACCATTTGAGGAATCGTTCTTGCACGTCATCATCGAGGTCGGTTACGTAATCGCGAACGGCTTCGTAAAGCTCTTTCAGATGCGGTGTAGCCTTGGCGAGATATTCTTCTTGAGTGGTGTATTGCTTTGGCCCACCGCTTTCGTCGTCGGGTTTATCAATGGACTTGGCCGACACGACGTTAACGAGGTCCAGCAGGAGCAGGTCGTCACCGAAGAACATGTACCGCAGAAGTTCAATATTTCGGTTGATCTGTTGGATGGCGTGGATGTCGTAGCGCGTGAAATCCTCGGCGATGCAGAGCAGGCGCGGTGCCGACCAATCGAGATGATCAACCACGTCTTGACCGAACTGTTTCTGGACCAACTGCTCGAACTCGGCCTTGTGGTCCATCAGCCAGTCAAGATAGAACAGGCCCTGGTTGATGACGTTGACGTTGGAGTTCCGTTTGTACTCGATGATCGTGGGACAGAAGTTCTCGTCGAGGCCGAGGGTATCGATCCGGCCTGCATGGGTCTTGCCGGTTGAGTATTCCGATGCGACGAACCGGACATGCAGAAATGTCTCGATGTGCTTCTCGATGAGCACCTGAAGCTTTTTCTCAAGCTTTACGGCATGGCCCTGCAACTCTTCGGCAGTTCCGTTTTTCAGCCGAAAAAGTTTTACATCACTCATGTCGCCTTCCTAACTTCTACTCGTTACGGCGTGCTGTCCGAGCCATGTGTCGAGTACCTCCCGATGAAACCGCCAATGTTTCCCGACCTTCTGGCCGGGCTCATTACCCTCCTGGCAGAGCTTGTAGAGCATGGACTTCGACAGCTTCAGATAAACCGCGAGGTTATGGACCGTTATGACGGTATCGGCCTTCTTTGGAGACATGTAGTCGGCTCCGTCTGCAAATTGGAGTAAGGGTGGGCCACCCCGGTCGGCCCTACAAGAGGGCTAAAACGCTATTTCACAGTTAATAACCATTGGTGTCAATCCCCTCACTGACATCCGCATGTCAGGGGTCTAAAAAATGCTCCGATCAGCACGGGGTCAACCGCCGTAACTTCGGAGGCTGGATTGCAGTGGTACTTATTTTATCCGCTTTGTCGTTATGAAAGCACCTGCTGATAACTCTTTCCCATCTACGAGTCACGCTATAACTTCTCCCGACGCTCAATAGCAACCGCCACGCTCTGAATCTCTCTACGATCACAAATGATCGGCGCATACGCGGGATTGTCCTTCTGAAGTCTGATCCGCCCGTCCTCCTCCAGGAAGAACCTCGCCAGCGTACACCCGCCACGACAGTCTTCCGCAAACCGTACGAATACGATCTTACCGGAGGCCAGTTTCCCGTCGTCACGGTACGGGTCGCAGTAGCTTAGAATCAGATAGTCGCCTTCCAATAGCCTCGGTTGCATCGAGTTCCCCACCACGATCACGCCGAACGTCATTTCGTCTTGGATATCACCACGGTCGACGTATTCGAAGCCTTGACCAGAATCGACGCCGTATTCTTCGTAGTCGATCACTTCACCAGCCGGTGCCCGGTTGATAATCGGGATACCGGAACCGCCTTGTGTACGGGTAATCCTCTGGTTTCGCCAATGCTCGTCGAACTCGAGCACACTCATCCCGAACGCCTCGGCAAAGCGGAACCGTTCGCAGGCCTTCACGCGTGTACGTCCGGTCTCTCTGCGTGCGATGTTTGTGCCGTCGATCCCCACGCGATGCCCTAGTTCGGCCTGCGTCCAGCCCCGTTCTTCGCGGAGGCGTTTGATGGTTTCACCGATGAGTGACATTCCTTTTGCCCCTTTCTGCACCAGAGTGCACGTGCCTGCACAAGTTGCTCGAATTCTCTGTTCAGAGGCCTTGCGTTCGCACATTCTCGCATTATGATACCAAACATATTCCAAACATACTAATCGCGGAGTAAGCAAATATGCGTGTTGAGCGATTCCTGACCAAGGCCGACGTGGAGGTCACCCTCCAGCTCCACCGCAACACCGTCACCAGGCTGCTTACCGCAGGCTGCTTCCCGCGGGCATTCCGGACCGGAGGCCGGTGGCGGATCCCCGTGGGTGACGTGGAGCGGTTTGTCGCCAACGGCGGCAAGCCGGAGCCATCCGCGCAGGCCAAGGAGGTGCGAGGTGGGCGGTGAGTTGCGATACAGCCAGATCCGAGCCGCCCAGCGGCAACTTGTGGACTTGATGAGCGAGATCGGCTTTGGGCGGATCGAGCAGTTGATCGTGCAGGGCGGCCAGCCGGTCTTTGTACCGCCGCCTCGAGTCGTCCGTGAGTTCAAGCTTGAGCGCGACGAGCCCGAACCCGGCATCCGAACCGCCAGGGACTACGCGCTTAAGGCGCAGGTCTGTTTTCTGTTACGTCGCCTGACCCAGCTCGGACATGGCCGCGTCGAGTCTATCGTTGTTGCTCACGGCTTGCCGACCCGGATGAGTATCACCACACATGAATCCCAAGCATGGAGATCCCGCCTGTCATAACAGGTCCGACAACCCGTATGCCGTAACGGACAATTACTTCATTCACCAGATAACGCACTGACCGCTAAGCGGAGGTCGTTGTGGGTGCAGCCAGCCCCATCGGGCAATGGCGCAACACGACGCTCCGCTTTGTGTCGGTGTTATTGGTTTGCCACCTAGTCTGCACTCATCGCGGTCTCCGCCCAGGGCACGGAGACACGCCATGACGCACAACTACGACCTGCTTTCCGCCTCTTACACATACACCCTCACCCGCATTAAAGCCTGCCAACTGTGCCGGCGGTCCGACTTCTCCAGTTCGGACTTCGATGACCTGCAACAGGACATGCGCCTGTACCTGCTGGAGAAGGCCTATCTGTTCGACCCCGCTCGGGGCAACCTCGAGTCGTTCGTCACCAAGGCGGTCAACTCGTGCGTGGGGATGATGCTCCGCCGCCAGGACTGCCTTAAGCGGCGAGAAGACAAGAAGACCATCTCGCTGGAACGCACGATGGTCGAGCACGAGGATGAGACCAGTGCACTCGGCGACGTGCTCCTGGAAGACGACGGCCAGCGTCGCACGCAGATCTATCCCAAGTCGGACTTCGAACACTTTGAACTGAACGAAGCGGTCGAGCATGTGATGGCCCGGCTCGATCCCGACGATCGCGATTTGCTTTTGAGCATTGCTGATCACGGCCTCAAGGTGACGGCGCGCATGCGTGGGGTGTCCTGGCGGCAGGTCACCAATGCGCGTGATCGGCTCCGCAAGGAGTTCGAGAATGCCGGCCTCGGTCGCGATTAATCGGGACGGGCCGTGCTGGTTGTCATAGGTAACTAAAGAGGGGAGGACGTGTTTGGCCTCCCCCGGAAGCCCCCGGAAGCCCCGGATGTCCTCGGGCCTCGAAGGCAAGGCAAGGACGCCGACGCCTTCGGGGCCTACCGGCGGGCAGACCGGATGACGACGGCGAAGGAACGCGACGCACACAACGAGGAACACGATGGACCTGAGCATTGATCTGAACATCTTCGAGGTCGAACCCGCCGAGGAATACCACCGCCAGGCTGATCGCCACCTCAGCAGCCATCAGTTGATCGACTTCATCAAGTGCCCGTGGCTGTATCGCAAGAAGTCGCTCGGGCTGATCGTCGATACCGACTCTCCCAGTTACCTGATCGGTCGCGCCGCACACGCCCGCATCCTCGAAGGCCGCGATGCCTACGAGACGCGGTTCGCGCTTGGCGGCCCGATCAATCCCAAAACCAACAAGCCGTTCGGTTCGAACACGAAGGCCTTCGCCGAGTGGGCGGTGGCCCAAGGCAAGCCCGTTCTGTCTCACGACCAGGCGAACCTGATCGAGCAGATGGCCAGCGGCGTGGCCATGAACGGCGAAGCCGTCAACCTGCTGCTCTACGGCTGGTCCGAAGGCGTGATCCGCACCGACTACTGCGACACCCCGTGCCAGATACGCATCGATTGGGTCCACCCGCACCGTGGCATCGTGGATTTTAAGACCTGTGACGACCTGACCTGGTTCGAAGCCGACGCCCGGCGATACGGCTACCACCGACAGATGGCCTTCTATCGCGCGGTGCTGGCGCAAGTCCTCGGCGGCGAGATGGTGCCGGTTCACCTCGTCGCGGTCGAGAAGAAAGAACCGTTCCGCTGTGGTGTCTGGCGCGTCGGCGATGACACGCTCGATATCGCCCAACGCGAGAACGAATCAGCCATCCGGCGGCTGCGCACCTGCTGGGACAACGACCACTGGCCCACCGGCTTTGAGGAGGTCCGCGTGCTCGAAGTGGCCTGAATAAGCATCTCTTCGCGCCCGGGCGGCTTGTGGCGGGTCCACCACACAACGGCCACCCCCCCGGGCGCGCCTCGGCAGCCCCCCGCCCCCGGAATGGGGCCTCCTCAGGAATCGCCACTCGCGCGAACTTCGGGGGGGGTGCGGGTTCGACTCCCGCGGCTGCCTTTGAACGTCGGGCAATAAACAACAGGCCTACAAGGCCGCAGCAAGGAACAAACGCATGGCCCTGATGAACTCGCTGATTAAGAGCACCTCCCCCGCGCCGCCCAAGATGATCGTGTATGGCCAGCCGGGTGTCGGGAAGACGACCTTCGCGGCCTCGGCCAACGCCGTCCTGCTGGATTGCGAGAACGGTGCGGGTGCCGTGCCGGGACTCATCCGCACGCCGTACCTGAAGACCTGGACACAGATGCGCCAGTGGCTCAGCGAGCTAGTGAATCTGAACAAGGCCGATGCCCCGCAGGCCCTGGCCATCGACACCATTGACTGGATGGTGCAGCGCATCGTCGAGCACGTGGTTCTGGATCTCGACGGGAAATCACCGAATGACCTCACCAACACGCTGGGCACCGCCCACGGCGGCTACTTCAAAGCACGGGAAATCGTCGCCAACATCGTCTACCGCGACCTGCTGCCGATGCTCAACGCCATCGCCGACACGGGCGCGGCCATCATCCTGTTGGCTCACGCGGCCAATACCAAGATGACCACGCCCGAGGGGTTCGATCAGTACCTCGCGTCCCCCGACCTGCCGCACTGGATCGCGCCGCCGTTTATCGAATGGGCCGATTGTGTGCTGTACGCGCGTCGTGACGGCACCCGGCGTGTGCTGCTCACCGAGGGCACCAACGTCATTCTGGCAAAGAACCGCTACGGCCTGCCCCCGGAGGTGCTCTTGTCCTGGCCCGATCTGGCAAATGGCCTGAACTTCTCGAAGAGCCAAACCGAACCAACCCCTCCCGGCCCCGAGCCTGAGAAGAACGCCGAACCGTCGACCGTCATCGGCTTCGTCGGCCCCCATGCAACCAACCAGGAGAACTGATCCATGGCGAATCTCAACGGATTCAATGCACACGACGTCGAGCCTAACAGCAGCTTCGACCCGATCCCGGCGGACAAGTACCTCGCGGCGATCACCGCCTCGGCGATGAAACCCACCAAGAACGGCAACGGCAGCTACCTCGAGCTGACGTTTTCGATCCTCGAAGGCGAGTACCAGGGTCGCACGCTCTGGGCGCGGCTGAACCTGAACAACCCCAATGCCACGGCGGTGAAGATCGCCCGGGGCGAACTGTCGGCGATCTGCAGGGCGGTCGGCGTGATGCAGCCCCGGGACAGCGTGGAACTGCACAACCTGCCGCTGGTCATCAACGTCAAGCTCAAGAAGCGCAGCGACAACGATGAACTGACCAATGAGATCAAGGGCTACGAGGCCAAAGCCGAGGCCGGATCGCATGCCGCTGCGTCCGGTAGCCAGGCTGCGGTAACCGACAACACGCCGCCTTGGAAGCGGTGAGGAAGACAGGACATGGACAAGAACCTCGATCAGTTCATGGGTGACGGGACCATGGAAGGTCCTGCTGAACACATCATCCTTATCACCATGAAGGGTGCCACGTACCGCAAGGTCGCGGCCGGTTGGGCGATCTTCGATCCCATCATGGGCATGTTCCGCAGTTACCGCGACGAATGGACGCGCGATGTCGGTCAGATCAGGTTGTACCGAACGCGGCAGATGGCCGAACTGGCGGCGGTTCAGTATGTCAGGGAGAACGAGTGATTCTGTCGCTTCCATACCCCCCGTCGGTGAACCACTACTGGCGCAACTACCGGGGCCGCGTGGTGCTCAGCGCCGAGGGCCAAGCGTTCCGCAAGGAGGTCTGCGACCTCCTGGCCACCGCCCCCGCCCTGGGTGGCAACGGCCCGCGCAAGCCGCCCTCCGGCGGGCGGATCGCGCTGGGTATGGACGCCTTCCCGCCGGACCGGCGCAGGCGCGATACAAACGCTGAACTCAACTGAACGATGAAGTTGAAACCGACCCTTACTTGCCAGTCGTGCGGAGCGGAGGTCATACGCACCGGGCCCACCCAGCGTTATTGCCGTGCCTGCTCGGAGTCGCGCGACTACCAGCGCAAACGCCGTTGGGCGAGGCAACACGTGCCGAGCGAGAAACAACGGCGTCGGGCTGGTGCGGGCCAGCGTCGCCGCACAGAATTAGCCCGCGAGGCGGGCCGGCTCATTAACCGCCGACACTGCCGATCGACCGATTGGAATCCCGGGGGCGCCGACAGGCCGCTTCTCTGGCGGGTGTGCGCCGCCGTGCCGTTTTCTTACGCGGCGTCGAAGAACCACATTTACGCACTGACGCTCAAGAAAGGGCACGTGTCTCTTCGCCGGGAGTCGAGGGCATTGCGTGGCCGTATCACCGCGGCGCTGCGGGCCGCGATCGGAGGTCGGCGCGTAGCGCACAACAAAGTCTGGATCGATGTACTCGTCCAGAAACCGAACCACAAGGGTGACGCGGTCAACGTGGTCGACTTGGTGTGCGACGCGGTGAAGGACGCGCTGCCCGTAGACGACCGCTGGTTCTGCATCCGCCGCCTAGACTGGGAGGTCTGCAAGAACGACGGCCAGCTGATCGTCGGCGTCGGGCAGGAGTCCGATGCCGACAGCCAGGTGTGTTCCTATTGCGGGCTGATAAGGCCGTTGGAGCAGTTCAATGCCTCGCGGCATCAACCGCTTGGGGTGGGACGCGAGTGCAAAATATGCCGCCGGGAAGGCCGGCTGCTCGCCAAGCAGAAAAACTCGCGGGGCACGGAGATCCCGGGTGGGGTGGCATGAGCGCCCAACTCCGGCATGGTGACAGTCTTCTATTCCGCGTCTTGTGTGCCCAGGTATGCGTCCGGTGTGACCACCGGCACCTCCGAGCGCCGGAAACCCGGCAGGTCGCGGGTCACCAGACAGGCAACTCCGGCCCTAACGGCGCAGGCGTGTTGGATGGCGTCCTCGAAATCTGTGAATCGGGAGTCGATCGCCTGGTTGATGATCTGAGCATCGACTTCGACAACCTCGAACACATCTCGCAAGCCCTTGATGGCCCGCCTGGCAGCCCGCTCACCCGCTTCGTGGCGGATGATGTAGTAGACGAGGTTGAAACTGACGGCCGAGATGCACCCGACGACCTCACGGCGCTCAGCCATGGACCACAACTCCGTCGCATCGTCGGCGAAGGGCGTCCGATCGAGCAAATGGTCCAAGAGCACGTTGGCGTCGAAAAAGAGCCGGTCGCTCATCGACGACCTTTCGCGAGGATAGCCCGCTCGAACAGCTCGCGGTCACTCTTCTTCGGGGACACCTTCGCCAGGCCCCGCAAGCGGCGCGTGATCGGTGCAGGCCGCCGCCGCTGGCGGGGCGAGCTGACCGTGTCGACAAACTGGCTGAACATCGCCGAAACGCTGGTGCCCCGCTCTTCGGCGAGACGCTTGGCCTTCTCGATAACGTCCTTATCGGCACTGAGGGTGAGCTTGGGCATGCCGGGTCTCCTGTACGTATTCTTCTACATACATTATACGTATCGACCGCTTCTGGGGCAAGCTTTGATAGGTAAATCGGGGGTGATGGCATAAATATGGAGGTCGCGCCGTCCAAATCGGTCCAGCTCCGCCCCTATCAGGCCGAGGCCGTGGCTGCTGTGTACGAACACCTACGTACCCGTGACGACAACCCGTGCGTGGTCTGTCCCACGGGTGCGGGCAAGTCTCTGATTCTCGGCCAGATCGCCCGCGACGTGGTGCAGCAGTGGGACGGGCGGATCCTCATCCTGGCGCACGTAAAGGAGTTGCTGGAGCAGGCGGTCGACAAGCTCCATGCGATGGCACCGGACCTTTGGAACCGCATCGGCGTCTACTCGGTGGGCCTGAAGAGCCGCGATACGGATCAACCGATCATCGTCGCCGGGATCCAGAGCGTCTACCGCCGCGCCTGCGACCTGGGCCGCTTCGATCTGATCCTGATCGATGAGGCCCATATGCTGCCGCCCGGGGATTCCGGGGGTGGCGAGGGCATGTACCGCCAGTTCCTGGAAGAAGCAAAAGTCGTCAACCCGAATCTGCGGCTGATCGGCCTCACGGCCACGCCGTACCGGACGACGACGGGCATGATCTGCGCCCCGCCCCCGGAAGGCCTGCTCAACCACGTCTGCTACGAGGTCGGCGTCCGCGAGTTGATCGTGCAGGGCTACCTGTGCCCGCTGAAGACCAAGGCCGGTCGGCGCAAGGTGGACACGTCGGCCCTGCATATCCGTGGCGGCGAGTTCATCGCGGGCGAGGTCGAGGCGCTCATGGACGACGACTCGCTGGTGCGGTCGGCCTGCCGGGAGATCGTCGAGTACACCGCCGAGCGGCACTCGGTGCTGATCTTCGCCGCCGGCGTGCAACACGCCCTGCATGTCCAGCGTGTGCTCGGGGAGATGGGCCACGAGTGCGGGTTCGTCTGCGGCGACACGTTGCCGTTCGAACGGGCCGAGACGCTCAAGCGGTTCAAGGGCGGCCGGCTCAAGTACCTGGTCAACGTCAACGTGCTGAGCACGGGCTTCGACGCGCCGAACATCGACTGCGTGGCGCTGCTGAGGCCGACGAACTCACCGGGCCTGTATTACCAGATGGTCGGCCGGGGCTTTCGCCTGGACCCGTCGAAGACCGACTGCCTGGTGCTCGACTTCGGGGGCAACATCCTGCGGCACGGTCCGGTCGATGCCCTGGAGATCAAGGGCCGCCCGGCCGGGGCCGGTGAAGCTTCCGGGGGACCCGCGAAGGAATGCCCGCGGTGCCAGGCGGTGATCCACGCGGCGTACGGCAGCTGCCCGGAGTGCGGGCACGATTTCCCGCCGCCGCAGCGCGAGCAGCACGATCATCAGGCTACGACGGCGGGCATCCTCTCGGGCGAAGTGACCGAGACCAAATACGAGGTGCAGGACGTTTACTACAGCGTCCACGTCAAACGCGACGCGCCCGAGGACCACCCGCGCACGATGCGGATCGACTACCGCATTCCGGGGGTGGGCTTCAACGACCACCGCAGCGAGTGGGTCTGCCCCGAGCACACCGGCTACGCGCGGCGGAAGTTCGAGGCCTGGTGGCGGGCGCGGTCCAACGAGCCGGTCCCCGACACCGCCGAACGGGCCGTGGAGATCTGCGGGGCCGGCGGCGTCGCCGAACCCAAGGCCATCACCGTGCGTTCGGTGGCCGGGGAGAAGTTCGACCGCATCACCGGTTACCGGCTCGGCCCGATCCCGCCGCGGCTGGCCGGTTGCGATGAACGCGACGACGCTGATCTGCCCGACTACGGGTGGCCGGAAGACGAGGTGCCTTTCTGATGTCGAGCGATTCAGTGGCTGAACATCGTGACCAAAGCGTCAAGGATGGGGTTCAATTCGCCGGCCTTGAGCGTCTTGATGCGCTTGACCAGCCGTTTCTTATCGATGGTGCGCACCTGATCGACTGCCGCGACGCCGGTTTTGCCCTGCACCTTCGTCGCGATGCGAAAAGGGTAAGTCCGCCCGCTGGT
The DNA here is from genome assembly GCA_964544195.1 of uncultured Phycisphaeraceae bacterium. Classification (GTDB taxonomy): domain Bacteria; phylum Planctomycetota; class Phycisphaerae; order Phycisphaerales; family Phycisphaeraceae; genus CAZJCN01. Next base: position 14,295 of record CAZJCN010000017.1, read on the forward strand.
CAACGGCACGACGACCACGGTGTTCAGATGCGCATTGAGTTCGTCGGGCGAAACGATCACGGCCGGCCGTGTCTTGCGGATTTCGCTGCCGATCGTCGGGTCGAGGTTGACCCACCATACTTGCCCCTGACCGGTTTTCATGTCCAGTCACCGTCATCAGCCGCCACGTCCCAATCTTGCAGCCTGTCTTCACCGGCCGCATGGCACGCCGCCGCCGCCTCGACCCATCCGTTGCGGGTGGTTGGGGCGTTGCGCAGGATGACCGCCCCCTTGCGGATTTCCAGGTCCAGCTCGTCCCTGAGACCGGCGGCCTCGATCACCCGCTTGGGCAGGCGAATGCCACGAGAATTCCCGATTTTCACCAGACTGACGTGCATGGTTGGCCCTTTGGTCTCGAAGATCGAATGTAATTACTTTGTGATTACTTTATCGGCTCGTCGAGGCCGGGTCAATAGCGGAAAGGGGCAATTCTCATGGCTTTGAGCCTCGCCCAGGCCGCTGGGCGCTACCTGGCCGCCGGCCAGTGCGTCCTGCCCGCGAAGCTGGCGGAGAAACGCCCGGCCGTCGGCAGGTGGAGGCAGTACCGCCAGCGCCTGCCCACCGGGGCCGAAGTGTCGGCCTGGTTCGTCGACCCCCGTAACAGGCCGGACGCCTTGTGCATCGTCTGCGGGAAGGTGTCGGGCAGGGGCCGCGGGGCCGGGGAGATGATCGACTTCGACGCCGGCGGCGAGCTGTTCGAGGCCTGGGCGCAGCGCGTCCCGCCCGACCTGCTGGCCAGGCTGGTCGTCGAGAGCACGCAGCACGGCGGCCGGCACGTGTACTACCTCTACGAGGGCGAGGCCTGCGGCAACATGAAGCTGGCCCAACGCCGCGAGGGCGAGAAGGTCGTCACGCTGATCGAGACGCGTGGCGAAGGCGGGCTGTTCCTCTGTGCGCCGACCCCGGGGTACGAGCCGATCCAGGGCGACCTGGCCGACCCGCCCGTGCTGACCGGGGACGAGCGCGACGTTCTGCTCCAAGCGGCGTGGGACTTGAACGAATATTCTCCGCCGGTGTTCGACGGCCCGACGCACAAGGCGGGTGTCGGCCGGGGAGCGGCGGTGCCCATCGGACAGGCGGGTTGTTCGCCGGGGATGGGCGCACGGCCTGGCGACGACTTCAACCGCCGTGGGGACGTGCGGGCCGTGCTCGCCCGACACGGCTGGGTGCGGACCAGGGCCCCCGGAAGCGACGGGAACGAATACTGGCGACGGCCCGGCAAGGAATCGGGCACATCCGCGACGCTCAAGGGCGGCGTGTTCTACGTCTTCTCGTCAAACGCCGCGCCGTTCGAGCCGAATCGCGGCTATTCGCCGTTCGCGGTCTACTCTCTTCTCAACCACGGCGGGGATTTCGAACAGGCGGCGCGTTCTCTGGGACAGCTCGGCTTCGGTAGCGATTCTCTGGCCGACAACGCCAACGGTGCGGACATGTCGGGCATTATGCGAATGTCCGTCGCACCCGGCGCATGTCCGTCGGACAGCCCCGGAAGCGGCCAGATCACGGCGGTGTGCGGCGGACAAGCCGCACCTGCGCCGCAGATCGCCGACCCCGGCCCGCTCCCGGCCGAGATGCTGCGGGTGCCCGGTTTCATCAGCGAGGTGATGGACCACACGCTGGCCATCGCCCCGTACCCCAACCCGGTCATGGCGTTCGGCGGGGCGCTGGCGCTGCAGGCCTTCCTGGCCGGGCGCAAGGTGCGCGATCCCGGCGACAACCGCACGAACCTGTACCTGCTGGGCCTGGCCCATTCCGGTGCGGGCAAGGACCAGTCCCGCAAGGTCAACTGCGACATCATCCACGCCGTCGGGCTGGGCGACTGCCTGGGCCTGCACTTCGCCAGCGGCGAGGGCATCCAGGACGCGCTGTTCCAGACGCCGGCGATGCTGTTCCAGACCGACGAGATCGATGGGCTCCTCCAGTCGATCAACAAGGCCAAGGACGCCCGGCACGAGGCGATCATGGGCACGATGCTGACGATGTACTCGTCGGCCAACAGCGTCTACCCCATGCGCCGCAAGGCGGGCAAGCCCGGTAAGTCACCGCCCGGCGTGATCGACCAGCCGTGCCTGGTCGTCTACGGCACAGCCATCCCGAACCATTACTACCAGGCCCTCAGCGAGCGGATGCTGACCAACGGCTTCTTCGCCCGCATGATCATCCTCGAGGCCGGGCCACGTGCGCCCGGGCAGGAACCGAGCATCCGCGACCTGCCGCCGCGCGTGCTGGCGACGGCGAAGTGGTGGGCAGACTACCGGCCCGGCACGGGCGATCCGAAGATCTGGCACCCGGAACCGACGGTCATCGAACACAGCGATGAGGCCAAACGCTTACTGGTCGAGATGCGCCTGGAGGCCGAGGCCGAGTACAGCAAGGCTGAGGAGGCGTGCGATTCGGTGGGCACCACGGTATGGGGCCGTGTCAGCGAGCAGGTCCGCAAGCTGGCGCTGCTGCACGCCATCAGCGAGAACCACGCCTCACCTCGTATCGGCCTTGCTGCCGTGCAGTGGGCGTCGGCGTTCGTGATGCATCAGACCCGGAGGATGCTGTTCATGGCCGCGTCGCACGTGGCGGAGAACCCGTTCCACGCCGAGTGTCTCAAGCTGCTGGAGAAGCTGCGCGACGCGCCGGGCAATGAGCTGGCGCACAGCGTGCTGCTCAAGCGGATGAAGATGGACGCCAAGACCTTCAGCGTGCTGATCGAGACATTGGCCCAGCAAGGCGACATCGAGGTCGTCACTGTGCCCCGAGCAGGTTCGGCGATTCGGACGTACCGCCTCGCAGGCTGGGTGAAACCTGACGGTGAAACCAGCGACGGGGGTGAAATGTGAACGGCCACGACACCATGCAGACGGCACGAATCGCCGGTCAGGTTTCTCTCGTTTCACCCACGTTTCACCCCCGCAGGGTGAAACGTGAGATCGGCGGAAAAGGCCCATATATACAGGAAAACAACAACTCTCTCTCCTTCTTTCACCCATTCACCCCCACGCCCTCGCGCGACGCCCGCCCGCGTGTTATCGCGTGTGTACCTGAGGGGGTGGGTGAAAGGTGAAACGTGAGATTAGGTACTTCCACGCCGCCCGCGCAGGAGACCGCGGCGCAACCAGTCGCCAGCATAGGCAGAGTTTGTTTTGCGTGTCCGGTTTTCCACACGAATTCCAGCACACGGAGGTGCAACCATGACGACCAAGACTTTTGACGTAGAACTGCGGCCCATCGACGCCATCAAGCCCTACGAGGCCAACCCGCACCTCAACGACGACGCGGTGGACGCGGTAGCGGCTAGCTTGAAGGAGTACGGCTTCCGCCAGCCGATCGTGATCGACGCCGACGGCGTGATCATTGTCGGGCATACCCGCTGGAAGGCGGCGAAGAAGCTGGGCCTGGCTAAGGTGCCGGTCCACGTCGCCACCGACCTGCCGCCGGAGAAGGTCAAGGCGTATCGCATCGCGGATAATCAGACCGCGACACTGGCCGAATGGGACATGGACCTGCTGCCGATCGAGCTGAAGGACCTGCAGCAGGCGGAGTACGACCTGGGCCTGTTGGGCTTCGACGAGGCCGAACTGGCCAAGATGCTCGACGGCGACGTGGCCGAGGGGCTGACCGACCCGGATTCGGTGCCCGAGCCGCCGGACGATCCGACCACGCAGCGCGGCGACATCTGGGTGCTGGGCAATCACCAGCTGATGTGCGGTGACAGCAGTAGCGTGGAGGACCTCGACCGTCTGCTCGAGGGTGTGGCTATCGACCTGGTCAACATGGACCCACCATACAACGTGAAGGTCGAACCGCGCAGCAGCACGGCCATTGCCGCCGGGCTGTCGTCTTTCACAAAGCCGGATTCACCCAAGAACTTCCGGGGGCACCACCAGGGCTTCGACCAGGCTCGCGGCGTGACCGACCCGAAGAAGGCCCGCAAGAAGATGCGCGCCAAGGACCGGCCGCTGGCCAACGACTTCGTTACCGACGACGCGTTCGACGAGATGCTCCTGGCTTGGTTCACCAACGCCTCGCGCGTGCTCAAGCCGGGCGGCTCGTTCTACATCTGGGGAGGGTATGCCAACCTCGGCAACTACCCCGCGCCGCTCAAGGCCGCAGGGCTGTACTTTTCGCAGGCAATAGTCTGGGACAAACAGCACCCGGTGCTGACGCGCAAGGATTTCATGGGCGCGTTTGAGATCGCGTTTTATGGTTGGAAGGAAGGCGCGGGCCATGAGTTCTACGGCCCGAACAACGCCACCGACCTCTGGCACGTGAAGAAGGTCAACCCGCAGGCGATGGTCCACCTGACCGAAAAGCCCGTCGAGTTGGCGGTGCGTTCGATTCAGTATTCCTCGCTGCCGGGGGAGAATGTGCTGGACCTATTCGGCGGAAGCGGCTCGACGCTGATCGGCTGCGAGCAGACCGGGCGGCGGGCGTTCCTGATGGAGCTGGACCAGGTGTACTGCGACGTGATCGTCGAGCGATGGGAGAAGTTCACGGGGCGGAAGGCGGAGCGAATCGAGGCTGAGGCCGTGACTGAGACAACCCCGACGCAGGCCGGGGCTGTCGAGGAGGTGGTGGTATGACACGGCGTTCAGGTCTTGCTGGCCAGGGCGAACTTGCCGCGTTCGGCTTTGACGAACCGGCTGGCATCGCCCTTGGTCTTGATCTCACGGAGGATCGAGGCGTAGAGGGTGTTCGCGGGCGTGCGTCCGTTGCCGGGCGTCCACAGCCCACGGGCGACGGCCAAGTCCACGATGTCCTTGCAGCGCATCGGGTCACCCGTACCCAGGCTCAGCAGGTGCGCCGCCGCGTCCAGCAGGCTCATCGACCCCCCGGAGGCGGCGTCGTTGGCCTCCCGTTGGCCACCCGTCGCGGTACGTTCGCCCGTGTCGCGCTGGGGCGCGTCGGTGGCATCCTTGGTCGCCCGTTTGCCCTTCGCCGCGACAAGGGCCGTGTCGTCGAGGCACTTTCTCAGGCGCTGGGCGCTCTTGATCCTGATGGCCTTGCCGGTCTTGGCGCTGGTGCCCATCCATCCGCCGTTGTCGTGCTCGCGCTCGATCTTCACCGGCACGAGGTTACTGGCGACTTTGACGAGGTAGGTCGCGCCGATCTGTACGTCGTTCTTCTTCATTGCGTGTCTCCTTGCTGGAGGGTGAAAGGGGAAGATTCCGGGGGCTTAGCGGCATTCGCCGAGCAGGTCTTCGATCTCCTGCGGCTCGTTGTTGGAGAGGAACGCCAGCGTTTCGATGAGCTTTTCACGGACGTGGCCAAGGTCACCGGGATAGCCCCAGTCGGCCGGGTTCTCCCTCGCGTTGGTCTGATGCTAGTCGAGTTCGAGCTCGATCCAGTCCATCACGCGGGCGATGTCCTGGCGGCGTTCGTCGTACAACTCGCGGGCGTTTTGGTTCGCGGCCATGGTGTGCTCCTTTCGTGGTCAGCGGGTGGCGTTCATCAGCTCGATGAAGTCGCCGATCAGCGCGTCGATGTCGTCGATGCCCTGGGCCTTGAGCATCGCCTCGAACTTCTCGCGGCGCTCGCCGTCGGGGATGTGGCTGTCGGCGGTCTGGAAGGCCCGCAGCATCAGGATCAGGGTGGTCTTCGCGTTGTTGTGGTGGGTCTTCATGATGGTTCGTTCCTTTCCGGTTCAGGCCTGGCAGGTGGCTTTGCCGCCGTTCGTGCGGACGCGGTAAGTTTCGATCCGGGCGGGGCATTTCGCGGCCCGTGCGATCAGCTTGACCGTCACGATGCCGGGGGCGCTGGGGTAGGCGTCGAAGACCTCGAACCAGCCGGTGGCGAACCAGATCACGTCGCCGGGCTTGAGGTCGTGCCAGTCGCGTTGGGTGCTGTTTTCGTCGTTGGGGCGGGCGTGATTCTTCATGGCGTATCTCCTTGTTGGCGCTGTCGTTACACACACATTGAGCCAGCATTCCGCAGGAACATCAAGCGAATTAACCGCTTGTAGCGAAAGAACTTACAGATTTTTCTAAGCCCGTACGGGGGCTAGAGATATGACCGCTGAAACGCCCAGAATCACGGCCCTGACGCCCGCCCAGGCGGCGAAAATACTCGCCGCCGCTGGCAGTCGCCGCATCACCGAGGCGATGGTCCGCGCCGACCTGGACGCCGGTGCCCCGACCAACGCCGACGGCACCGTGAACCTGGTGCATTACACCGCCTGGCTGGTAGGGGAGGTAGCCGATGGCCCCCGGCATGATTGACCCCCGCAAGCTACGACCGTCGACGCTGACGCGGATGCTGAACTCCACGCCGCTGGGTTATTGTGTCAGCGAGCGCCAGCTGCGCCGTCACCGCAACCGGGCGGGCTACCGCATCGGCGATGAGAAACACGTGGACCTGCTGCGCTATGCCGCGTGGTTGGTTTGGTCACGACATAACCCGCAATCCCCGGATTCCCCGCAAGATCCCGATCAAAAACTCCGGGGGTACGAGGCGGTCAAAGAGGCCGCCCGCGCCCGCAACGCTGAACTCTCCGCGACCGGTCGGGATATCGGTGATATTCCGGGGGTCGTCGATCCGAAGCGCAAGGCGCGGGCGGGCGAGGACTTTCGGTTCTTCTGTGAGACGTACTTTCCCGAAACCTTCAGCCTGCCGTGGTCGGACGATCACCTGAAGGTCATCAGCAAGATCGAAACCGCTGTGCTTCGC
>CAZJCN010000018.1:0-20793 GCA_964544195.1 uncultured Phycisphaeraceae bacterium
ACGCGATAATGGAGATCACGACCAGCAATTCAATCAGCGTAAAAGCTCGTGGTTTAGTCGGCATGACGTTATCCTTCATGTACTGCACTTCTGAATGGAATGACTCCCCTCGGCTGCCTAATATTAACCGCAGTCTCTACACCGGTCTGCCAAAAATAGTGTCTAAATAGTGCAAAATATGTTCAAAAAAAATCTCAAAAGGGCTTTATTTAACCCATTTGAGAGGCGAAATTATTTTCAATCAGTTGTAACGGTTTGATATGTATGGGAATAGGGCATGTGATAATATATAGGTGTATAGGGGTTGTATTTTATGGGGAAAATCGCTGTTGGTTGGTTACGATGAATCTGGCTTCCTGAGTAGGGGAGGCTGTTTTGGAAGCCATCGACCGTGGTGTATTACATACCCTGAAGGCTGTTTAGGTTAGGAGTCTGTGATGTGCTTTAAGTTGTGCCTGCGTGGTACCCTCGGTTTTGTGTTGGGATTGGCATTGGCTGTATCCCCGGCCCTGGCGGCCGATATCGTGGTCGGTGTGAACAATCACGCGCAAGGTCTGCTCGGGTTTGGGGCACAGGTCTGGGCGGGCGATACTGTCGGTCAATCCGTGTTGACAGACCTGAATATGGACTTTGCACGCGTTCAGTCCGGCGTCAACTGGTTCACATTCCCCACTCAGCCGCCGATCGACAGCGATACCATCGCCGGTGACAACTACACCGACATGTACAACTATATAGCGGCGAATTTCAACGGGCCTAACGGCAGCGAGCCATGGCACTTGCCGTCGATCGTCAGCACTTACAATCACGCAGCCGGCAACGGGATACAACTTATCCTGAACGAATTTCAAATCGCTTATGGATTTCTGAACTCCGCGAACACAGCCATGCTAAACCGTCGTGTGGATGACTACGCCACCTTCCTGGCGGCTCAAGTTCATTACCTTGCGGATCAGGGCGTGTTTCCGTCATATATCGAGCTGGCTAATGAGCCGAACGGGACGTGGAATGGTTTTATCTCACCCGCTCAATACAATGATCTTGTCCGTCAGACCCGGGAACTACTGGATGCGCATGGGTTTACCGATGTGGGCATCATCGGGCCGGGCCTTAGCGAGATCGGCGGCACCACGCAGTGGAACGGTTACAACATTACCGATTGGTTCAGCTCGCTGGATATGAACGGTGTCAACTCTTTAGTCGGCTGGTCCGCTCATACTTGGGATGATTGGGCCGGCCTCGAAAGCCGAATACAAATCTTTAACAACGCGATCAATACAGCCGACCCCGGTGGCAGCAAGCCTGTCTTTATCACCGAGTACGCTACCGCTGTAACGACTTACGGCGGGGTGGACTATGGCGATCCGAATACCGGCGGTAGTGCGGCGGAGCAGTCCGAGTTTGCCGTGCGCTCGTTTGATAACACGATCACGCTTTTGAATAACGGGGCATCGGCCTTGTTGTTCTGGGAAGCGGCGGATCAGAACTGGAGCAATGCGACATGGGGGCTGCGTCGTGGTAATGGTACGGAACGGCCCGCATTCTATGCACTTCAGGCTCTGCTTACCGAATTGCCGGACAATGCTGTGGTTGTCGACGGCCTAGGGAATGACGGTGGCATCAATACCGCTGCGATCCTCGGCGGGGATCGGCTGATTATCGTCAGTTCCAATACCACCGATCTGGCCCAACAACGTGTCCTTCAGATCGACGGTGCTTCGCATCTGCTACTGCAAAGAGCGGTCCGTTTTCTTAATGGAAGTGCGTCTGATATCACACTTAATCTGACAGGCAACACCGTGTCGGTTGATCTGCCCGCGCAGAGCACGTTGACACTGATCATCCAACTTGATGCCTTGGAGGGTGATGTCGACGGCGATGGATTTGTCGGTATCAGCGACCTGAATGTCATCCTGTCAAACTGGAACCAGTCGGTTCCACAGGGCGACACAAGCCAAGGGGACCTGGCGGGTATCGGTGACGGTTTTGTCGGCATCAGCGACCTGAACGTGGTCCTGAGTAACTGGAACGCTGGGCAGCCGCCGATCACACGGTCAGTTCCGGAGCCCTCCACAATCTCCGTTCTTGTTCTGAATGGATTACTGATTATGCGTATTCGCCGTATGGTCGGGTAAGTCCTAATTGCGGCGATTGTGTCTGTTCTTGTTGATTCGGTTTTCAGCCGAAGGACTTTTTTTATCCTTTTAGCCCGCTCATGGACACCCCTTCGATGAAGGTGCGTTGAGTCAGGAAGAACAGGAATATGATCGGGGCAACGACCAACGTGCTTGCCGCCATGAGGTGATGCCACTGGGTCCCGCCTTGTTGGCTCTGGAATGCCTGAAGAGCCAGCGCCAGCGTGTAGTCTTTTTCATCTGTCAGATAGATCAACGGGCCGAGGAAGTCGTTCCAGGTGTAGAGGAACTGGAACAGTGCGACAACCGTGATCGCGGGCTTGGCCAGTGGGACGATGATCTGCAGGAAGATCCTGAACTCACTGCATCCGTCGATCCGGGCGGCCTCTGACAGTTCCTTCGGGATCGTTTTGAAGAATTGTCGTAGAAGAAACACGTTGAAAGCGCCTGCGAAGAATGCGGGTACCCACAGCGGCTTGAGTGTGCCGATCCATCCAAGTTCCCGATACAGGCTGTACAACGGAACCATCACGACCGGGACGGGGATCATCATCGTCGCCAGCACAAACAGGAACACTTTATCCCGTCCGGGCCAGTCAATACGAGAAAATCCGTAAGCAACGATCGCGCTGGACACGGCTGTGCCGGTCACGGTGAGAAGACAGAGAATCAGCGTGTTACTCAGGTATGTCCAGAATCGCTTCATTTCACGGATCGCGTCCATGAAATTTACCCACTGGGGGCGGATCCGTTCATCAAGATCACCTAGCCGGGCAGTCCGATTGTCCGTCAGAACATGCGCGTGTTTCTGTCGGGTATTCCAGGGCACATATCGACGCCTGACCTGTTCAGCAGGAAGAGTTCTCTGTTCGGTGTAGCTGTATGATCGACCGACCGCTTCACGAGTGACATCCACCAGGCGACGAACTTTGGCTGTATCGATCTCTCTCCGACGTACCGAGCCGTCCGGCAGCACGACCGATGCCATGACAGTTCCTGCGCCACGCGAAATCACATTCTGGTCATATTGTCTGACCGGATATGTTTCGTTGTCTATCGTGACTTCCAAGTGATAGTTGATTTCCACGGTTACCGTCCCGTTGTCATGCTCTTCCACCAGACGAACCGGCACTACCTGATTCTCGGATTCAATGACCCATTGATAAGCGGCCGTGATGGGAACGTGAGTGTTCTCGTTTGCGTTTTCAGGCACTTTACCCACGCCGACCTCGACCCGCTCCCCGTCGACCATGGCGAGCGTGCTGGTCGGCAGCCACTTCGGCGGCATAGTCATGGTCTGATCGATCGGTTTCACCGCGGTAACGACCATCCACACCAGTGGTGCAAGAAAGACCACGGACCCGATCAGCAACAGGATCAACCGAAAGATTTGGATGCCGCGTCTGGGCACGATTATTCTCCACCGTAGTACACGCGCCCGGTCATGGCCCGGGTCGCCAGGTAAGTCAGAAACAGGATCAGCATGAACAACACCACTGCCATCGCGCAGGCATATCCCATGTTGTTGTACTGAAACGCGTTCTGGTAGATATACACCGCGAAGAGCAGGCCCGCGCGGTCTTCCCCGCCATTGGGCATCATGATGTAAGGCTTTACGAACTCCTGAACGGACATGATGATGCCCATGATCAGGTTGAAGTACAACACAGGTGAAATCATCGGGACCGTGATATGCCAGAGTTGTTTAACCGGCCCCGCGCCGTCGATGTCGGCTGACTCATACAACGACCGAGGCACGTCCTGAAGCCCGGCGAGGAACAGCACCATCGCGCCGCCCGTCTGCCAAAGGCTCGAAAGGATCAGCGTGGGTTTGAGCCAGGCCGCGTCGGCAAGCCATTGCGGGCCTTTAATCCCGGCCAGACTTAACCCATAATTCAATAGGCCTGATTCGCCATTGAATACCCATAGCCAGATCATACCCACCGCCACCAATGGGACGATCGAAGGGATATAAAAAAAGGTACGGAAAAGTGATCGGCCAAGGATCGGGCGGTTCAGAAGCACCGCGAGCAGGAGTGCTAACACCAGGCTTAACGGGACCGATACCGCGGTATATATCACTGTGTTATAAAGTGATTTCCAGAAGACATCGTCCGTGATCATGTCTGTGTAGTTCAGTGAACCGACCCACACCGCCTCGCGTAACACGTCGTAGTCACAGAACGAATAGTAAATCGCCATGGCTATCGGATAAGCGCCGAAGATGGTGAATCCGATGATCCACGGGCTGATATACAGCAGGCCGAGTTTCAGGTTATTGGCTTGCTTCCATGTCATTGCTGGGCCCACTGCTTGAGTCTCTGTTCGCCGGTCATATCCCATCGCCGAAGTGCTCGGTCAAAGCGCCACTGGGCTCGCTGCTGAGCATAGCGAGCGGCCTCCTCGGGAGTCGCTAGGCCACCGAATACCCGGTCGAAAGCCACCTGAAGCTCTTCGCGGTATTCCTGCCAGACCGACAATTCCGGGGCGATCTTTGCGTTGGGGCTCGCGGCGAGATCAATAAACACCTTGATTTTCGGATTGGGATGATTGGCCAGGAACGCATCGCTGTAAGTGGCGAGTGGGCTGAATTTGCGTTGGCCCATGCAAAGTTTTTCCATTGGGCCTTGGGAATTCACGTATTTGATGAATTCAAACGCCTCATCGGGGTGCTTCGCCCCGGCAGGAATCGCGAGGATATCGCAGTCGGTGACTGTGACGTTCGGCCATTTATCGGGGTCCACGGATGGGAAGGGGGCCGCCGACCATTCCAGGTGTGGCGCGTATTTCTCAATAAAATTGTACATCCACACCCCTTGTAGCTCCATGGCTATCCGTTCATCAAGGAATGGATTCTGGGGCGAAGAAAAGCTGCTCCCGAAGCTGGCGCCGAACTTTTTCATGTTATCGACGCCGTATTTTTCAGTGTAGCTTCCGTACCACTTCAGCGTCGCTATAACCTCAGGGCTGTCTGCTAATAGCTTGCGATCGCCATCGTAAAGTTTTGCGCCGAACCAGTACGACATGGTTTCTTTCCACCATCCCGGTTCGGCGGGACTGAACCCGAGTTGCCTGATGTCGAACTGCTTGGCCTGACGTTCCTCTTCGGTTAGCTCCGTGAAGCGTACCCGTTGGATTTTCCCTTCCCGTTCAATGTCGACGATGGTTAACTGTTCCGCCATCCGGTCAAGCTCTTCAATCGATCTTGGCGGACGATCGGGATCGAGCCCCGCCTCACGGAACAGGCGCTTATTCCAGTGCAGGCCGATGGTTCCCGGTGTCGTTGGCAGCGCCCACACATAGCCTCGGTAGTCGCACAGATCCCACATCACCGGCAGGTAATCGTCCCGCGTGATCCCGGCCTTCTCCAGATACTTGTTCAATGGCGTCAGGGCGCACTTTTCCGCGTAGGGTGCCACATTGCGTGACCACAAACCCACTACGTCCGGCGGATTGCCACCCGAAGTCGCCAGCAGGATCTTCTGCTCGATCTCACTGACGGTCAGCATTTTTACCAGGATCCGATCTTGCGAGGCGTTGAAGTCATCGACTACAGCCTGCATGGCCTCACCTTCGAAATCGGTCCAATGTTCCCAATACTCAACGATGATCCGGCCGTCCTCCGTCCGGTCTGACACTTCGTTGCATCCCAGGATGGCAAAGCACACCCCCCACAGGGCAAGCCCCAAACGCCACCTCCGGCCCAGCAAGACGGATCTGACATACTTACTCATGCACGATTGTGTACCATTGACTCAAAATATTGTCAAGCCGATTCGGGTGTGAATGATCCGTCGCCTGCCGGCCGCCCCCGTCAATAGTCACGATAAGTCCTTCCGGACTCACACTTTTCGTGAATGCGTCCGCCGGTATTCGCTGGGAGTCAGGCCTATCAGTTTATGGAACAGCTTGGACATGTACTTGGTGTTTTCGAAGCCCGCCGCGTAACCGATCTGTTTGATCGACATGTTGGTGGTCACCAGCAGGTGCTTGACCTGCTCCATCTGAACACGCTGGATCTCCTGGTGAACGCTTCGTCCTAATGCCGCTTTAAAATCCCGATGGGCTTTGGACATCGACAACCCGACCTCGTTCAAGACATCCGTCACGGTGATCGGGTCACAGGCGTGGTTGCGGATGAACTTAACCGCCTCGGCGACGGCCGAGTTGGTAAAGCCGAGGTACTCGGTCGATCCGCGTTCAACAACCCGCTCCGGTTTAAGCGTGACCGGATCGTTCGGGATCGATTCGCCCTGCAGCATCTTGTCCAACAATGCAGCGGTTTCATAGCCCAGCCGGCGTAAGCCTGTATCCACACTCGTGATCGTCGGCTTGGACAGGTTGCATAGCCACTCGTCGTTATCGACACCGATGATGGAAACCTCGCCCGGTACCGTCATTTCCGCGACTCGGCAGGCTTCGATAAGTTCTCGGGCACGCTCGTCAAAGAAAGCCATGATCCCGACGGGTTTTTCGAGACTGTGGAGCCATTGCACCAGCGCCGCCTGTCTCAAGCTCCAGACCTCCAGGGTTTTTTGAGGCTTGTAGAGGGTATAGTCATAGCCTGAAGCGCTGAGCCGCCTCGCAAAGCCTTCAACACGCATCAGCCACCAAGGGTCTTTGTCGGTCTGCTCAGGCCCGCAGAAGGCGAAATGCTTAAGTCCCTGATTGATCAGGTACTCAGCCGCCATTTCGCCGATCGCGACGTGATCCGACATCACCGCAGGGCAGGCGGGGTGTTTCATCCGGGATTCCGGCCCGCCAAAGACCACGATCGGAACCTTCAGACGACTGATCTGCTGTCGAGGAAGAGTGGCCATCACTCCGGCGCTGGTGATGACGCCGTCGATGCTCCAACTGTGGATGTCCGACCACTTGAAGTCGCCTTTATCAACATACAGTGACCAGTGGGGGTGTTCGTGGAGATAGTCCCCGACGCCGTGTGCGACTCCCCGATCCAACGATCGGTCGGCTTCGATAATCAACGCAATGTGGTAAAGCTTGTGCACGCATGGGCCCCTTATCAGTAGAATAATTCGCGAATGTGGCAGAATAGTATACCAAAGAGGCAAAATACTTGGTCGTGGCGGCCCTGTAAGTCTCTAGAATTGGAAGTGCTCGATTAAGTGTGACACGAGCGAGAATGGTGTTCTATGAATCAAGGTTTCGGTGTTTCATTAATATTTCAGATTCACAGGAGGGAAGGATGAAAAAGCATGTTTACGACCAGCAACGGCCCTCAGATACACACATGCGTCTGATGTGGTATGCCGCCGCAGCCGGCATGGGGGCCTTTGGTTTCGGTACAGCCACCCAGGCAGGCATCACGGTGGTCGACCCGCCGGATTTCGGTGTCCAGCCAAGCGGTCTTTTCGGGTGGGTGTCTGAGAACCACGGCCCGTTCCCCGGCCAGTCCTTCGGCATCGATATCCTCCGTGACGGAGGGGTGCTGGATGTGGGCTTTTTCCGCGGTGGTGGTTATGGCGGTTACCTCATCGGGAGGACCGACGTCATCGGATACGCCTATCCCTATGGCAGTATCTCCGGTTCCTGGCAGGTCCGGCTGCTGAGCAACGATACGGAGTTGCCCGATACCGGTTCTGTGCCCGGTGGCAGTAAAAAAGCGCTGCAGGGGTTCCTCTCGGGACAGATCATTGGTGATGGTAATGATGCCGATGCACTCGATCCCGGCGAAAATGTTCTGCGTGACGCATATGCCGGCGGCGACTGGGAGCCTGGTACCGGGGTTGAAACCTACATCGGCTTCAAGATCGATATCGACAACGACAATTCATTCGATGGGTTCGGATGGATCGGCGTAATCGTGACCGATACCGGCTCTCAGCCGGATATCGTCGTGACCCGTTGGGCTTATACCGATGATGGTTCACCGATTCCTGCCGGGCAGGTGCCTGAGCCGTCAACACTGGCGCTATTGGCTGCAGGGGCCGGTGCCGCAGGGTTACGACGCCGAAAATAAACTAACGTGAGATTTCTTGAGAGACGGACATCCCGAGCACCAAACCGGCTAGCGCTAATGCGTTAGCCGGTTTCGTGAACAACCCGGTTGCCGATCGGCATCATGAAACGAGATAGTGTTTTGGGGACACGGCTAGCGAAGAAGGTATTGTTGATCGGTTGGGACGCCGCCGATTGGATCATCATAAATGACCTGTTGCGACGAGGTCAGATGCCCGCGTTTCAATCGTTGATTGAACGGGGGGTGCACGGCAAAATCGCGACGCTTCAGCCGATCCTCTCGCCTATGCTCTGGAACTCGATCGCCACGGGCAAGATGCCCGATCGTCACGGGATCTACGATTTCGTCGAACCGATGCCCGACGCCAGTGGGATACGCCCGGTGACGAGTACCAGTCGAAAATGCAAGGCAATCTGGAACATCCTCTCACAGAAGGGGATGAAGTCAATCGTAGTCAACTGGTTTGCCAGTTATCCCGCTGAGACGATCAATGGTTGTGTGATCAGCGATCGTTACTGCATGCTGCCGACACTTCGACCGGGGTTTCGCAGCGCTAAAGTAGGCATGGTCCATCCCGAGCGACTTCTTGATAGTCTGCTTGATCTGGTCGTGGAGCCTTCTCAGCTCGGTGAAGCTATCACTTCTTTTGTTCCCCGCGCTGTCGAGATTGACCAGGCCAAAGACGACCGATTGCAGAAATTAGCCAAGCTGATCGCCAAGATGTCGACGATCCAAGCGGCGGCGATGCAGACGATGGTCCGTGAGCCGTGGGATTTCACAGCCGTATATTTCGATGCGATTGATCACTTCGGCCACACTTTTATGCCGTATCATCCCCCCGCGGTCGAGGGGGTTGATCCCAGAGACGCGGAACTTTACGGCCAGTGTGTCGTCGGGGCATATCGTTTTCAGGATATGATGCTCGGGGCGATGATGCAGGCCGCCGGCGAGGATACCACGGTCATAGTGCTTAGCGATCACGGCTTCCACAGCCAAGGATTGCGCCCCGGCACGGATGGCTACCAGGACCCGGTGTCATGGCACCGACCCTTCGGCGTGGTGGCCGCAGCGGGTCCGGGTATCCGACAGGCTGACCGACTGTACGGTGCTACTCTGTTGGATGTCACGCCAACCATCTTGGCACTGCTGGGTCTTCCCATCGGTTCCGATATGGAAGGTCGCCCTTGGCTGGAGACCTTCGATCGGCCGGTCAAGCCGGAAAAACTCATCAGTTGGGAGGACTATGACCAGGGTGATCCGGGAATGCATCCTGATGAGGCCCGACAGGATCCTGCCGCAGAGGCCGAGGCGATCCGCCAACTCGTCGAGTTGGGATACGTGGAGGCTCCCGGTGAGGATGCGGAAAAAGCGGTACGACGCACACTCCGTTCCCAACGACTATACCTCGCCACCTCGCTGAGCTACGGCCCCCGGCGTGAGCAGGCGGTGGAGGCCTGGCGGGAGCTGATCGACCAGTACAGCCATGAAGATGACGCCGATTTCATTGATCATTGCCGGATCGAACTGGCGTTGTGCCTGGCAAGCCTGGCTCGGTATGACGAATGCAAGATTGAACTGGACAAGCTACCGGAACACCGCCGCGATCGCCCGCTGGGACAGATGCTTTATGCACAGGTCTGTGTCAGCGAGGGGCGACCTGAGCAAGCGTTGAAACACCTGGAACGTGCGGGTGAGATAAGCCAAAACCCACAGGCTTTGGCGACTGTGGGCACGGCGATGCTCCAGCTTGGTCGTTTGGATAAGGCGGACGATGCCTTTAAGAGCGCACTTGATCTGGATGAGGAACGCGCCCATGCATGGCAGGGGCGGGCGCAGGTGGCGTTGAAACGAAAACAATACGAGCAGGCAGTGGACTTTGCACTGCGTGCTGTGGGGCTGACGCATCGGCTGGCGATCGCGCATTACGTCTTGGGTGTTGCGCTGGCACATCTCGATAAACCTGACGAAGCGATCCTCGCTCTCGAAACGGCCATCCAGGTCGCTCCCGGGATGCGGCGCGCCAGGCGGTTATTGGCGATGTTGTATCGACAGACCGGTCATGCACAGGATTCGACATGGCGTCAGGAATTAGCAGCCAGGAACCTTGGCGGGCGACAACTGAGCGTCGATGACAGGTGAGAGTGAACGGCCCGATATGACAATATATTGGCCTAAAGGGGCATAATAATAGGTAGCCACGCCCCCATCCGTCGTCTATAAGTAACACAATGCAAGGCAAGGTATCCATCGGCTCGCCCTGAGGTCGGCCTCGCTGAGCATGACGACGATATTCAACCAATTTCTTAACCCGTTGCCATCTTCACCGTGATGGCACACTTGGAGGAAACGGATGATGAATCAATCTGCGACACGTCCACTGGAGGGTTCGGTGGCCTCACGACTGGCTCGTTATACCGCCGCGGCCGGACTGGGGAGCTTCGCCTTCGGCCACATCGGGCAAGCAGCGATTACGGTTGTCAACGCCCCGGAATTCCTTGCCAAGAGCCTGGTCGGCAACCCTTATTATCCCGCCCCCATCGAGAACGCGTATTACCCCGGCGACTTCCCGTTTCGTTCGTTCGGTTGGGCCACAGAAGGGTTTTCGTATCAATATGGCGGGTACTATTCCCCCACGGTTGGATTCGGGATCGATATCGACGGTAATGGGACGGGGGACCTGAACTTCTTCCGAGGTCGAAATTACGGTGGATACCTGATCGTCAGTGCAGGCACGGCAAGCGTGGGGTACGCCTACGCTCCGGTTCCCGGATCAGGCCAGGTGCAGCTCCTGAGTAACGATACGGAAAATCCTGATAGTGACGGTTTGCCCTCGCCCAATCCCAATAAACGTCTTATCCAGGGTTTTGCTGCCGGCCAGGTCATCGGCGACGGCAATGACGTCGGGCTGGGTAACGCTGAAGGGGTGATGCGCGACGCCTACGCCATCGGTGATTGGGACGGTGTGCCGGACAACTACCAGAATCTTTATGGCAGCGGTAATCCGGGAACCCCATCCTATGTCGGATTCCAGATTACAGGGCTTTCGACCGGCACCGGCAGCGGTTTCGGGTGGGTTGAAGTCGTTGTCCGTGAAGGAACGATCCCCGGCTTCCAGAACCCAAGTCATCCTGAAATTCAGATCCTGCGTTGGGCGTTTACCGATGACGGATCACCTATTGCCGCAGGCGACGACGGCACCTCAACGCTTACCGGTGACTTGGATGGCGACGGCTTCGTCGGCATCTCCGACCTGAACATCGTGCTGGGCAACTGGAATCAAAATGTGACCCCCGGCAATGATGGTGAAGGAGACCCGACAGGCGACGGCTTTGTCGGAATCGAAGACCTCAATACCGTGTTGGGCAACTGGAACGCGGGGACACCGCCGGCCACGAATTCCGTGCCTGAGCCGAGCATGCTCATGCTTCTGGCAGCCGGTGCAGGCGCGACAGCCCTGCGTCGTTCTAAAGCGTAACGCTCCCTCCGATCAGATAACACAGGTCTGGGTCTGATTTCGATAATGGCCCTCTATTATTGATCCGCCCCCTGCGTTAGCAGGGGGTTTTTAATAAACCTGTTGCCAAACCGCATAATCTTCAGGCTTACGCTCTTGATTTACTGATGATCCAATCAGCCATGGGAAGGGGACTTTTCATCGCCTGACACGATTCGGAGCTCAAGGACGAACCATGGAACAAGGTCGAACCGCCGTCGTTAGGGTCTTACTCAGGACGCATCCCCCGATTGTGGAGCGTCGCCTGAGTCGGAAGATCGCTTTCGTCGTCGCCGCCGTCGTCGACGTCGCTTTGGCTTGCCGGAACCTTGTGCGTCGTTCGTCTCGCTGGAAGAATCGTTGTCCGATGACGTGTTTGTCTGTGACGGAGCGGTTCCCGCCTGTTCCGGGTCGGCCGGACCGGCATCCCCGGATGATGTCGCCGAGGACGCCGTTTCGTTGCTCGTAGTGTTGTCGGGAGTCTTTTTTTTCCGTTTTCGTCGGCGTTTGCGGTTCGGCCGACTTTCTTCATTGGAGGATGAGGGCTGCGTTTGCTCCTTTGAATCGGCCTGGGTATCGACGGCAGACGAGCTGTTGCTGTTGGCATGGCTTGATCGGTTGTTTCGCTGTTCGGCCCGTCTGGCGGCGGCGGCCTCAGCCTCGGCCTTTCGCTCCTTCTCCTGTCGGCGAAACTCGGCGGATTCCTCTTTGCTTAACAGCCGGATGTTCTCGAGCGGGTAGGCGGCCGGGGGATTGTTGCCGATTTTGACCAGCACCAGTTGCGTGAGGATCTGCGTATCTATCACCAGCCCGATGCCCTCCTCGGTCTCGACCAGGGTCTTTCGGTGAGGCAGACGCTTGCGCAGGGTTTCGTAGGTCTCATCCTCGTAGCGCAGACAACACATGAGACGACCGCATCGGCCGGATATTTTCTGCGGATCGAGTGTGGCTTTCTGCACCTTGGCTGACCGCATTGACACGGGTTTGAGCACCTTCAGGAAGTTCTTGCAACAGCAGTATTGGCCGCAGCGTTCGTAGTCCGCGACCAGTCGGGCCTCCTCGCGTTCGTTGACCTGATGCATCTCGATGCGGGTCTGCAGTTCCCCCGCCAACTTTCGAACCAGTTCCCGAAAGTCCACCCACTGCGCCGCGGTGTAATAAATGATGATCCGTTCACCGCCCAGCAACAGCTCGACCTCGATCGGTTTCATCTCCAGACCAAGCTCTTCGACCAGCCGACGGGTGAGCTTGAGGATCTCGGGCTTTCGCGCGTCCAACCGGGCCTGCTCGTTCAAGTCCGCCGGCTCGGCAACCCGAAGAATCTTGCCCTGATCGGTGAAGGGATAGTCCTTGCCGCCGGAGTTTTCGATGTACTTCAGCAACTGCTGCCGGGTGATGCTCTTGGCACAGCCCGAGTTCGGGCAGGTGGTGGTAAGCATCTCCGCCAGCTCGGTACCGCGCTTGGTCCGGATGACCAGTTTCGTGCCGCAGCCGGGTTTGCTGTTGCCGTCGTAGGGCAGCTCGGCAATCAGCTTCTGATAGCCGTAGCGGACAACGATGGACTTGGGGGGTTCGAGTTTAGCGTATGCCTCGCGGTCTTCCTGCTCTTCGAGCATGACCGGAAGGGGGGTGATCGATCCTGGCATGTAAAACAACTCCGTGTCACGCAACGGGCCGGCGCATAATGACAGCCCAGCTCGCGATGGGGGGCACCATCCTGTCGTCGGCGAGGTTTTCAATCATCCCCGCCCAGGCCGACACTACGCGGGGGTCCGTACACGAAGTTGATCTTATGATAAGGCGAGTCAGAGGGTTACACAATAGGCGGGCCTGATTACTTGGAGGAGATCTTTTATGTCAACCTCATCCCCGCAGCGACGCGCTGTTACGGGCACCTAGATTCAAAAAGATCTGGCGGGTCGCGTCGGACTGGTTCAGCGTGTAGAAATGGATGCCCGCCACGTGGTGGTCCAGCAGGTCTCGGCACTGTTCGGTGGCCCAGTGGATGCCGACCCTTCTCACCGCGTCTGGGTCGTCCCCCGCTCGGTGGAGCGATCGAAGCAGCGGCGCGGGGAACCGGCTGCCCGCCGCCAGCTCCGCCATCCTTCGCATCCCCTTGACGCTGGTGACCGGCATGATCCCCGCGATGATCGGGACCCGGATCCCCGCCAGCTCACACCGCTCCCGAAAGTCGTAGAAATCGTGGTTATCGAAAAATAATTGCGTGCAGATGTAGTCGGCCCCGGCATCGACCTTGGCCTTAAGATAATCCATCTCCAGTAACCGGTTCGGTGTGGCGGGGTGGCCCTCCGGGAAGCCGGCGACGCCGATCCCGAACCCGCGTGGGTCGGGGTGTTTGCCCGTGTCGTTGAACCGTCTGATGAACCGTACCAGATCGACGGCATGCTGGAAGGCGTCCTGCGATCGGTCATACCCCGGCCGATCGTGCGGGGGATCGCCAGCCAAGGCCAGGATATTACTGATGCCATGTTCCGCGTATCGTTCCAGGATCGCTCGGATATCCCCTTCATTGTGACAGACACAGGTCAGGTGGGGAATCGTGGTGACGTTCAGTTCCTTCCGGATCCGAACGACCAGGTCATGGGTCAGGTCACGGGTCGATCCGCCCGCCCCGTAGGTCACCGAAACAAACGAGGGTTGAAGCGACCACAGTTCCCGGATCGTGTGGTACAACCGCTCCGAAGCCTCCGGGCTCTTGGGCGGGAAGAACTCGAAGCTGAACGTCGGCGAACTTTGCTGGAATATATCCTGAATGTGCATCGTAAACTATCCTAGCAAGAACCACGGGTTTCGTAAGCATCACTCAATAGGCCACGTCAGGAATGTAGACAGTTGACGCTCACTGTCCCGCGTTCCTCGTGTCAGGGGCGGATTTCCGTTGGTATCGCAGATGACCGAGTCTTCATATCCTGTCGTCATTGACCTGGTGATCCCGGCTCGGAACGAGGCGGAGAATATCCAAGCCCTGTTCGAGGCGTTGCCGGCAGGCGTGTTTCGGTCGGTGGTGCTGGTGGATAACGGTTCAACGGACCGCACCGCCGAACTGGCCCACGCGCAGGGGGCCGTAGTGGTGCGGGAAACCCAGCGGGGCTACGGGGCGGCATGCCTGGCGGGATTGAATTGGGTCCGAACCGGCCAGCCCTCCCCGCCGGAGGTGGTAGCTTTTCTGGATGCAGATCTCGCCGATGATCCCACCCGCCTGCCGACCCTGTGCGAGCGGATTACCCGTGACGGCGCAGACCTGGTGATCGGCACCCGAGCCAACCTGGCCGAACCCGGGGCGCTGGATCCGCATCAGCGTTTTGGGAACTGGTTGGCCTGTCGACTGATCGGGCTGGCGACCGGTCGGCGATTTCGAGACCTTGGGCCGATGCGGGTGGTGCGTTGGCGGGCGCTTGAACGGCTTAGAATGAGAGACCGGACCTGGGGCTGGACCGTCGAGATGCAGTTCAAGGCCGCTCGACTGGGATTGCGCGTGGTGGAAGTGGATGTCCCGTATCGAAAACGCCGGGCAGGGCAGAGCAAGATTTCCGGCTCGCTGGTCGGCAGCGTCCGGGCCGGGGTGAAGATCATCGCCATCATCGCGCAGCTGTACTGGGCTGACCGGCGGGGCAGGTTGTGTGTGGCAATCGAGACACAGCCATAATAAAACGGGTACACGTCAGTGTACCCGCGATTAACGTCCGGTCATTGTTATGGGGTGATCTGTCAGGCTGCCTCGGACTCGTCCGCATCCTGATCCTGCAGGAGTATCGAGACCGGTTGCCGACCGCTCAGTCCGGCATCGACCTCGTGCCAATGTGCGATCGATTTTTCACCCCGCTTCCAGCACAGCAGAACGTCCCGCCCCTGAAACTGGCAGGGGAAATCGACTAATCCGAGCTCGAAGTCTTTCAACTCCACGCCCACGGCATGCAGCTCATCCACCAACTCGCCGAGCCGGTCCATCGTCCGATCGTATTCACGTTCCATCTGCGGGTCGGGGCCGCCGGGACGGTCGGCGCTGCGGCGGAGCTCGATGATCCGGGCGTACACCGTGGTAATATCCTCCACAATGCGCGAGACATACGGCAACGCCTTGTTCGCCAGCTCCACCGTGAAGTAGCGCTTGTCCGGGTCGGCTGAAATCGTCGTCGTGATGGAAGCGTTGTCCGTGGTCATGATGAACTGATCCTGCTTTTCGTCCTGTCCCGACCTCGATCCTCGGCCGACTCCTGCCGTCCGTGGGGCCGTCCCGTGTGGCATGGGTTGGTGTGTCACACGGACGATGACCTTCCTTGGTATCGGCGTATCTCACGGGCGGGATTCAAAAACCGGCCGAGACGATAACCCTTGGCGCGGGTTCGATAACTACCCGCTTTTTCCACACGCTTTGCACATCACGATCGGTTATTCCATCTCCGCTCGGCCCATCACCCGTTCACGCAGCTCCATGACCAGGCTGAACAGCAATGGCACCACCAGCAGCGTAAACAGAGTAGAGACGATCAGCCCGCCGACCACCACACTGCCCAAGCCGCGATACAGCTCACTGCCCGATCCGGGCATCAACACCAACGGCAGCATGCCGAACACACTCGTGGTCGTCGTCATAAAGATCGGTCGAATCCGGGACCGTACACTCTCGCGCAACGCTTCACGGGGCGGCAGCTTGCCGGTGGTGTCTCCTTCACCTTCGCCAAGCCCGCGCATGAAGTTCAAGGCTTGGTGCACGATCAGGATCGCGTTATTGACCACGACTCCGATCAGGATCACAAACCCCAGCATGGTCAGCGTGTCCAACTGTTGGTCCGGGTTGAACCAATGAACCACGGACAGGCCCAAGAAGCCGCCGACCGTCGCCAACGGCACACTGAACATAATCACGAACGGGTAGAGGAAGCTTTCAAACAGAGCTGCCATTAACAGGTACGTGACCAACAAGGCGAGGAACATCCGGCTGGTCAGCAATCCTGTGACACTGTCCATCGACCAGCCGTGCCACTCACCCAGTAACGCGTGTCGGACCTGTGTCAGTTTGTCGGCCGTCCCAGCCAGCGAGATCGTGGTCTGGTCCGACAGCATGCCCTGGGCCCGCAGCCGATCGATGCGCGATTGCACGTCCGTTGACAGCGCTTCCAACGGCATGCCGGGTGGGGCGGCGAGCGATAACGTGACCGCACGTTGGTAGTTGATCCGACGGATCTGTTGCGGCGATTGTGTCTGCACAACCTCGGCGACGTGTGACAACGGCACGATGCCGGCCCGCCCGTCACGGTCGTGATAAGCCACGGGGATCATGCTCAGGGTGTCGGTTTCCAACGGCAGGTCCGGGTGGCGCACCAGTTTCAGGTCAACGTTGTCACCTTCAAGCCGATAGTCGCCGACGGTCAGGCCATCCACCAAACCCTGGACGGCAAACCCCAGGTCACCGCCACGGATCCCCAGCGCACTGGCCTTGACATAATCCACTCGGACCTGCGCCTCCCGGCCGGCCTTGTCGAAGTTCATCGGCGAGGGCTGCACCGCGAACGGGCCGAACGCCCCCATCAGTTCGTTGCGAAGCACGAGGGCGTCTTCACGGATCCGGTCCAGATCTTGCCCGACGATCTCGATGTCGATCGAGTTACCCCCGAGCATGTCACGACCGAACAAGCCCTGCTGGAACGCCAAACCGATTGACGCCGGCACACCCGAACCGGCCCACATCAGCAGGCTCTCTACCGGCTTGACGTTGCGATCGTCCCGGCTGATCGCTCCGTAGAACACCGAGCCTTGGAAAGATACGAAAAAGAAATTACCGATCGGCGGCACATTTGGCACCGGCATGCCCGAGAACGGGTGGATCACCGGCGGAGCATCCTTCAGGTCGTCATAGGTCTTCGCCTCCCAGTACGGCCGGAGGCGTTGTTCCATGTGGTCGCCGATCTTACTGTTCTGTTCGATGTTGTAGCCCGGCGGGGTGAGCATGATCCCGAACACGAGGTTCTTGTTTCCACTCGGAAGATAACTCGTCGGAGGCATCAACAGGTATGCGGCCCCCAACGACAGTACCGTGATCCCGGCCACGATCACCACACGCAGCAACGCCGACCCGGCGCCCGGCTGGATCATCCGGTACATCCATGACGCGTAGCCGTGGGTGAATCGACTCAACACCGAAGTCAGCCCGAACAGGCCGCGCAGTTTCGATTTGATCGGTCCCTCATCATGAGCCGCATCGTGGCGACGCAGGAACCTGGCCGACGCGGTGGGGATCACGGTGATGGATACGACCAGCGACAACAACACCGCTGCGCAGATCGCGATGGCGATATCCCGGAACAACTGACCCGCTTCCTCTTCCAGGAAGATCACCGGCACAAACACCGCGACCGTCGTCAGGGTAGATGACAGGATGGCGCCCCAGACTTCTTTCGCCGCGTCGTAGGCCGCCTGTCGGACCGGCTTGTCCATCGACAGGTGCCGGTCGATGTTCTCCAGCACGACAATCGCCGCGTCCACCACCATCCCCACCGCGAACGCCAACCCGGCGAGGCTGATCACGTTCAGATTCCGTCCCAACAGCGTCATCACCACGAACGTGCCGATCACCGAGATCGGGATCGACAGCGCCACCACCAGCGTCGGCCGGACCGTGCGCAGAAATACCAGCAGCGCCAGACCGGCCAGCGATCCGCCCATCCAGAGATTGTTCTGTACAAGGTTGATCGCCTGGTTGATGTACGTCGTCTCGTCGTACACCTGCTCCATGTGGAGCTTCGGCCCGATGGTCGGGAGGATCTGTTCGTTGACGAGCCTGACCCGCTCACGCAGCTTCTGCATGACCTCGATCACGTTCGATCCGGTTTCCCGGTAAACCGGCAAGGCCAGACTGTTTTCACCCATCGAGCGCACGAACGATCGGCGTTTCTCATAGGTTTCCACCGCGTCACCGAGGTCGCGCACCCGGACCGGGCCGGCGTCGGTATCAGTCACGACGGTTTCCAGGATCTGTTCGATATCGTCGTATTGGCCGACGGTTCGCACTCGCACGTCCAGCCGACCCTCTGAAAGGTCACCGGCCGAGACGTTGATGTTTTCCCCCTGGATGGCAGTGCGCAGCATATTAAACGTGATACCGCGCTGTGCCATTTCCCGCGGGTCGATGCGGATATGAACCTCCCGCTTCCGTCCGCCGTAGACCTGCACCTCGGTCACGCCTTCAATGGTTTCAAGGAACGGTTTGACCCGGTCTTTGACCTGCTCGCCGATCGTCTGAATATCAAACCCCGGCTCGTCGCTCTTGATCAGCAGCCAGGCGATCGCCTGGTCCGGGTCGGTCTGTCCGCTGTTGATGACCGGCTCATCCACGTCGTCGGGATAGTCCGGCACCTCACGGAGTTTGTCCGAGACTTCTTGTCGGGCGCGGTTCATGTCCGTGCCGACGTAGAACTCCATCTCGATCGTGCCCACCCCCGTGTTTGCGGTGGCGATCATCTTCTTGAGGTTGGACACGCTCTTGAGCTTGTCTTCCTGTTCCTGAAGGATCTCGGTTTCGATCTCCTGCGGGCTGCGTCCAATCCAAGTGGTTTCGATGGTCAGCTTGGGCTGGTCAACGTTCGGGGTGAGCTGGATCGGGATGGTCAGCAGCGCAATCAGGCCGAACAGTATCGTCAACAGCACGCCGACCGCGACCTTGACCGGATTCGAGATGGCGAAACGGATGATATCCATGGATCACATGTCGTTGGTTAGTGTTTTAAGTATTGGGGACGGCTCGCATGTGACAAACGAAAAAGGCTCGTTCCGTCTATGGCGAGGTCGGTGGTGTGGACTGGTTCTCGGATGCTGTGCCGGGTGGTCCGGCATGCGGGGGTGGGGCGTCGACATCGATCAGTGGTCGGCCCGGGAACAGGTCTTCCATCCCTTCAACGACAACCTGCGCACCATCGGCAAGCAAGGCAGCGCCTTCTTTGGATACCGGCTCGACCACGACGCGATCACCGACGCTGAACAACGTGCGGACCGGCACAAACATGGCGCTCGGCATCGGCGACCCGTCCGAGCCGGGCAGCGCAACCCAGACCTGTGTTCCGTCGGGTGTGTAATACACCGCGTCCTGTGGCACGGTGAGGTGATCCGATTCCGGCCCGACCGCGAGCCAAGCTGTGACACTCATGCCCGGCTTGAGTTGGCCGTCAAGATCATCCAGGCGAACCTTGACACGAAACGTCCGGGCGTTGTTCAGGCCGTTGGGGTTGATCGATACGATTTCGCCTTCGACCCACCGGTCCAGCGGATCAATGTGCACCCGAGCCAGGTCACCGACTTGGATACGGTCGATCTCACGTTCGGGGACGTCCGCCACCGCATCGATTTCGCCGGTGGAGATCAATTCGACGATATCTTCGCCGGGTGAAACCCACTGACCGATCTCAGCGATCTTGCGCGTGACCACGCCGTCGAAGGGGGCGAGGACGATCAAACGTTCAACTTCGAGTTTGGCACGATCCCGCTCCGCGATCGCGGCCGCCAACCGGGCTCGATCGGAAGCGACACGGGCCCGCATGTCATCGACCTCCTTGGGTTTGGCTGACTGAGCCGCCAGCAGCTGTTCGAGGTATTTCAGCTCAAGTTCGGATTGTGCAAGCGTGGCCTGTGCGGCGGCGACCTCGGCTTCGGCACGCTTGAGGCTCTGTGCTGCCCAGGCGTCGTCGATTTTGGCCAACACGGTCTGCCCGGCTTTGACCGGATCGCCTTCTTCGACCGGGACATCCAGTACTTTCCCAGCGACCTCGGCGGCCACGGTCGCCTGACGAACTTCCTCAAGCCGACCGACCACCGCGATACGTTGGCGCAGCGGTTGGGTTTTGGCTGTCCCCAGGCGGACGTGGGCCGGCGGAACCATCGGGGCACCGCCCTCCGAGCCGTTCATCCCGGCCATCGGCGGCATCCCGCCGGCCCCGGCCATGGTGAACCACAGGGTCGCCACCAAGGCCCCGGCACAGAAGGCCATGATGGCGGTCCAGACCGTCGCTTGTGAGCGTATCGCGGGCATATCAGACTCGCCTGGAAGGTTGGGGGTTGCGGGCAGGTTCGTACAGTGTACGATACTTGGAGTCTACGCCCAATCCCGGATGCGGTCAAGCCGAGCTTTCCACTAAGATTCCTATATGGCAGCCAAGAAATCGCCCCGTCATTCT
>CAZJCN010000019.1:0-20497 GCA_964544195.1 uncultured Phycisphaeraceae bacterium
CGGCTTTACGAGATGTATCTCGGACCTTTGGACCAATCCAAAGTCTGGAACACGCGAGATATCATCGGCGTTCACCGCTTCCTGCAACGCCTGTGGCGGAACTTCGTCAACGAACAGACCGGCGAACTCCTGATCACCGACGACCCGGCCGACGAAACACTACGCCGTAAGCTGCACAAAACCATCAAGCGCGTGACCGATTCAATGGAGGCCATGGCGTTCAACGTGGCCATCGCGGCGTTGATCGAGCTGAACAACGAACTGGTGCCGCTCAAGACGATCCCGCGTGAAGTGGCGGATGCCATGCTGCGACTGCTCTCACCGATCGCGCCGCACATCTGCGAGGAGCTGTGGCACCGGCTGGGCAACCAGCAATCGAACTCCGCCGCCGACTGGCCCGAAGCCGACCCCGCCCTGCTTGTCGAGGATATGATTGAATACCCGGTCCAGGTCAACGGCAAGCTGCGTGGTAAGGTCACCGTCCCCGCCGACGCCGACGAGAAAGCCATAGAAGAAGCCGCCCGGGCCGATGACAACGTCGCGGTTCACCTGGAAGGTAAGACCATCCGTAAGGTCATCATCGTGCCGAAAAGGCTGATTAACCTGGTGGTAGGGTAAGCGAGACATCGAATGATTCTGTTAATCGACAACTACGACAGCTTCACCTACAACCTCGTGCAGCGCATCGGCGAGCTGGACGCGTCGCTGGACCTGCGGGTATTTCGCAATGACAAGATCACTGTGGATCAGGCACTCGCCTTGAAGCCCGATCACGTCATCATATCGCCGGGACCATGCACCCCGAAGGAGGCAGGCGTCAGTTGCGACATCATCAAGGCCTTTGCGGGCAAGGTTCCTCTGCTGGGCGTGTGCCTTGGCCATCAGTCGATCGGACACCAGTTCGGCATGATCGTTGAACGCAACGACAAGCTGATGCACGGCAAGACCTCGCCGATCCACCACGACGGCAAAACAATCTTTGCCGGCCTGTCCAACCCCTTCACCGCCACGCGATACCACAGCCTCATCATCCGCAAAGACAGCTTCGACGACAAGCGATTCGAGATCAGCGCCTGGACCGACGAAGGCGAGATCATGGGGATGCGTGCCAAGCCCGGTGTCTTCGGCGACGCCCCGCTCGAAGGCGTCCAGTTCCACCCCGAAAGTTTCCTGACCGTCGAGGGTCCGCGCATGCTTGCTAACTTCCTCGGCCTGACCACGCCAACGATCAATACACCGTCGCCGGCAACCTGATCTCTGCTGTAAAAAGCATGCCGGTAAGGGATCGTTGAACAATATCACGCCAAGGCCTATCCATCATGTCTGATAATGTGAATCATGATGTTATATGCCTGACAGGCGCAACCGGTTATGTAGGTGGCAGGCTGGGGCCCCGTCTTCTTGACGCGGGTTACCATGTCCGTTGCTTAGTGCGTTCTCCGGTAAAACTTCTTGCCAGGCCGTGGTCCGGCAATCTGCGCGTTGAAGCGCGTGTAGTCGACGTGCGTGATGAAGACAGCCTCACCGATCATCTGCGAGGCTGCCGAGCGGCGTATTATCTGATTCATTCAATGCAGTCTGTAGGCCGTAAATATGCCGAGCATGATCTGGTGGCAGCCCGTACTTTTGCCCATGCAGCCCATCGTGCCGGCGTAAACCAGATCATCTATTTGGGAGGGTTGGGTGAACTGGGAGATCATCTTAGTGAACACCTGACATCCCGCCGCGAGGTCGAAGAGGCTCTTTCCAGTACACCGGTGCCCGTCACCGTGTTACGAGCCGCTATGATCATCGGGTCGGGTTCCGCATCTTTTGAGATTCTACGTTATCTGGTGGAACGATTACCCGTGATGATTACACCCCGATGGGTGAAGACGCAATGCCAGCCGATTGCCATTCGTAATGTGCTGAACTACTTGATTGCATGTCTGGATAACCCTGCAACAATCGGGCAGACATTAGATATCGGCGGGCCGGATGTGTTGGCTTATGACGAGCTGATGCAGATCATGGCGGAAGCGCTGAAACTGCCCAAGCGACTGATCATTCCGGTACCGGTCCTCACCCCGAAACTAAGCTCAATGTGGATCCACCTGGTGACACCAGTCAGTTATCGCATGGCTCGCCCACTAGCGGAAGGATTGCGCAACCGGGTCGTGTGTCGAGATGACCGGGCGATCACCCTGATGCCGCAACACCTGTTGACTGTGCGCGAAGCCATAGACGCCGCGGTGCAGAAAATCCAATGCGATCAGGTGGCCACGTCATGGTCGGACGCGGGTGTTATGCCGGGAGACCCTGATTGGGCTGGGGGGAAAGTCATGACGGATTCGCGCCGGATGGAAATACATGCCTCGCCATCTAATGTATTTGATGCCGTCTGTAAGGTGGGTGGTGGACACGGTTACTATGCGGCCGACTGGCTCTGGCGTCTGCGAGGACTGATTGATAAGTTGCTGGGGGGGCCCGGGCTGCGTCGTGGCCGACGACATCCCAAAAAGCTCACACCCGGTGACGCACTCGATTTCTGGCGTGTCGTGGCCGTTGATATCCCCAAACGCTTAACCTTGGTCGCGGAGATGAAGCTGCCTGGCCAGGCCACGCTTGATTTCCAGATTGAGGCCGATACCACCAAAAACAAGTCACACACCGTCCTCATACAGACCGCCCGCTTCCGTCCCGCAGGCTTGGCGGGAATAATCTATTGGTACGCCGTTCTTCCACTCCATCACTTTGTTTTTCAAGCGATGCTGAATGGTATACGACGTGAAGCGGAACGAATATGAATCGATTCGGTCATTTGTTTTTTCACTTTTGGTATACCAATGCATTCATTTTTCACAGATGCAACATGGGTATGTGGTAAGCTCAACGTGCCTGCGACACACTGAACATGACAGACGGAAGACATACCATGAACAGCCATGAACTGGATTACGAGATCATCGGTGATGACATGCAGATGGTGCTGGTCGAGTTGGACCCGGGCGAGACCGTGATCGCCGAGGCCGGGGCCATGAACTACATGGAGGACGGCATCACGTTCGAGGCACGCATGGGCGACGGTTCCGAAGCCAACGAGGGCCTGCTTGGCAAGCTCCTGGCGGTCGGGAAGCGTGCCATCACCGGCGAATCACTGTTCATGACGCACTTCACCCACAACGGCATGGGCAAGCGGCACGTCGCCTTTGCCGCCCCATATCCCGGCAAGATCATCCCCATCGATCTGTCAACCGTCGGCGGCGAACTGATCTGTCAGAAAGACGCGTTCCTCTGCGCCGCGATGGGCACACGGGTCAGCATCGCGTTCCAACGACGCCTCGGCGTGGGCTTCTTCGGCGGGGAGGGATTCATCCTCCAGAAACTTCAAGGCGACGGTCTGGCGTTCGTCCATGCAGGCGGCACCGTCATCCAACGCGAACTTCAACCCGGCGAAACCCTCCGCGTCGATACCGGTTGCCTCGTCGCGTTCGATCCCAGCGTCGATTACAACATCGAACGGGCCGGCAACCTCAAGAGTATGTTCTTCGGCGGAGAGGGGCTTTTCCTCGCCACACTCACCGGGCCGGGCACGGTCTGGATCCAGAGCCTGCCGTTCAGCCGACTCGCCGACCGCATCATCGCCCACGCCCCATCGACCGGCGGCTCCGACAAGGGTGAAGGCTCGATCCTGGGCGGGATCGGCCGAATGCTTGACGGGAATTAATCAACTCAATCAAGAGCCGTTGCCAATGGTTCTGACACACCGACCAAGGTGACAGTCTGCATTCAACCGGCATGATCGCCGTGGATTACCCTGTATGCCTGCGGATCAATTCCGAACGTAATTGATGCTTTGTGTTGAACAATCGTCGGTAAATCATCAAAGCCATCAGGATGCAGCACAAGCTCGTCGCCGCGGCGATCATGAACATGACCACGATCTGGTACTTCGCCGCCTCAGCCGGATCGGCCCCGGCAAGAATCTGACCGGTCATCATCCCGGGGATCGCCACAATCCCGACAACAGACATGCTGTTGATGATCGGGATCATCCCGCGTCGAACCGCGTCGCGCAACGGCCCCCTTGCCGCCTCCCAACGCGTCGCGCCCATCGCCAGGTCCATCTCGATCTGGTCACGCTTGTCTTTGAGCGTGCTCAATAACTGATCCACACACAGCGACACCCCTGTCAGTCCGTTTCCCAGAATCATCCCAAGCAACGGGATCATGTATCTTGGTTCGTACCACGGCCGAACCCCGACGATCACTCCCGTCACCACTACGGTCGTGAACAAGGCGCTGAGTGTCAGGCTGATCAACGCCAGCATCGTCAGGCCCCGAAACCGGTTCTCGGATCGCCGCACCGCCTCGTGACTCGCCGCCAGCAGCATCACCATCACCACGAGCGTCAGCAGCCAGTGCCGGGCGGGGTCGAACACAAAACGCAGAACCATCCCTAACAGCATCAACTGCACCACCGTCCGCACCGCGGCAACCGCCAGACGCTTCTCCAAGCCCAGCCGAAGGGCCAAACTGATCCCACCGGCGAACAGCACCAACCCCGCTGCAATCGTCAGATCCACTCCGTCGAGCACGATCGCCCGGCTGACATAATGATCGACAAGTGGCTCAGACATCATTCGTCACACCTTCCTTGAGAAGATACCCCGTCAGATCGACAACGCGGCTGCACAATCGGCCAGCCAGCGCCGCGTCATGGGTCGCCAGTAATAATCCCATCCCGGGGTCAGCCTGCATACGCTGACGCAACACCGTCTCGATGCGTAAGGTCGATCCCTCATCCAACGCAGAGCTGGGTTCATCCAGCAGCAGATATTCCGGGCGCATCAACAACGCTCTGACCAGACACAGCCGCTGTCTCTCACCCTCGGATAGCTGCGTCGCCTCACGGCGGCACTGCTCCGCTAGCCCCACCTGCTCAAGCAACGAAATGGCTTCATCTTGCCCGTAAGACATCCTGGAACTGCGAAAAACCCTCGGCCTGAACAGGTTGTCCAACACCGTGCCTTCCCAGACCACGGGGCGCTGAGGAACCAGCATCACCCGGCAACGATAATTGGGCCAACCCCATTCCTCAGGCGACATGCCATCCAACGTGATTTCGCCCCCCAAAGGATCAATCAGCCCGACTATCGATCGCAACAGCGTGGTTTTGCCACAGCCGGACGGCCCGCGCAGACCCACCGCTTCACGGGGTTGTACACCAAGCGATAACCCGGCTATCAGCGGTTGTGGGTATGGCGACCCATGCCCGACCTGGATCGAATCAATCGAAAGCACGGCAGTATGTTACCGCGCCAAAGGCTTGTGACCGTTGGGGATGTTTCCGTGATGGCGCACGGGTGTCTGCTGCCTCATGCCCCCGGTTCGCCGGGCCCTACCCCACCGATAGGGCCGGCGTGAATTATCCGAGCAGCGAGAGCACACTCGAAGCGGTGTTGTTGGCGATCGCCAGCGTCGAGGTGCCCGCCTGTTGCAGGATCTGGGCCCTGGTCAGCTTGGCGGTCTCCTCCGCAAAGTCGGTGTCGCGGATATCGCTTTCCGAGGCGGTCAGGTTTTCGACCGCGATCTGCGAGCTTCGCAGCGTCGTCTGCAGCGTGTTCCGCTCAAAAGCACCGAGTCGGCCACGCAGGACCGAGACCTGGTCGGTCGCCACATCGAGAACAAGCGCGGCTTTTCGGGCCTGATCTGCCGGATCGGAGCCTTTAACCAGCGAGTTTTCACCGCCGGACTTCAAGCTGCTGAGGAATCCGACGATGGAGTTCCCAAGGTTGTTTGCCGCAACAGACTGGATACCGAAGCCGACCTGTTGCTGGGTATTGACGCTGGGTCCGATCTGGTAGGTTGCCCCGCCGCCGGTGATCGTAAACTCGAACGGTGTGTTCAACGTCTGGGCCGCGCCGGAGGTCAGGGTCAACTCCAACCCGAGCGTGGTGGTTCGAAGCGTGACATCCAGCCCGTCGCCCAAGGCGAGGTTGCCGTTGACCAACGCCAAGACGTCCGCGCCTTCGTCCCGGTTGATCGCGGTGCCGTCCGCCGCATCCAGGGTGTAGAACGACTCGCCATTGTCCAGCTTCTTGACGGAAACAAACGCGCTGGAACCGAAGCTGGTGCTGTTGAGCTGAATACCGGAGACGTTGCTGATGCTCGCCGAAACGCCGGTCGCGTCGGAGACGCCGTTAATGCCGAAGACGATCGCGGACAGTGCGGTGCCGGATACGAATTCAAACACCTCGACGCCTTTGGGCCCGGCCACGGAGAACGTGACGCTGGACAGGATCGCCGACCCGATCGCCGGATTCGCCGCTGAGATGTAGATGCTCGCCGTTTCGGCGGAGTTGAGCACCTCAACCGTGACCGGCATCGTCGAGTTGGTCCCGAAGTTTACCCCGGTAATCCGCACATCGGTGATCTGCGACGCGACCAGCCCCTGATGGATGTAATCCAACGAGCCATTCAGCAGCTTCAACCCGGCGAAGCTGGTGGTGTTGGCGATACGCGTGATCGAATCGATGGCCGAGTCGATCTGCAACTGGTTGGCGTCGATCTCTTCTTTACTGAACGCACCGGTGTTTGCAGCCTCGATCACCAGGCTCTTCATCGACACGAGCAGCTCGCTGATCTCGGACAGCGCCCCCTCCGCGGTGGCGATGACGTTGCTGGCGCGTTCGATGTTGTCCACCGCCTGGGACACGCCGGAAATTTCCGACCTCAGACGTTCGGAGACGATCAGGCCCGCGGGGTCGTCCGCGCCGCGGTTGATCTTCAGACCGGTGCTCAACCTCTGGAGTCGGACACTGAGGTCCTCGTTCGCCGCGGCCAAGTTCCGCTGAGCGATCAGAGATGAGACGTTGGTATTGATCCGTGACATTGACAATCCTCCTTGATTGTCGGGGAGTCATCCCGTTTTCAGTTCCCCTTGGCGTGCTCAACACGCCGTGGTTGTGGTTTCGAGCCGGCGAGGGAAACATCCCGACCCCGCGCGGACAACCGGTACGGTCGATCTATGGTTTCTGCGGTGCCGGCGGCTTGCCGTTCTGCCGGCGCAGGTTCTGTTCTGCTGCGCTCAGGTCGTCCACCCCGACCCCCGTAGCCGAGGTATTCTCGCGCTGAATCGCCTCGTAAACCTCCTTGCGGTGAACCTGGACATGTCGGGGAGCCGTGATGCCCAGTCTCACCTTGTCGCCCCGGATATCGACGACGGTGATCTCGATCTCGTCGCCGATCATGATCGTTTCGTCGCGCTGACGCGATAGAACCAGCATCGGTTCGGGCTCCTTCCTTGGGCCGTGTCGCGCTTGCGCCGCATCCTTGCGGCGTATGCGTGTCGTGTTGGAATCGTTCAGTCATCAAGGCACGTTCTCTTGGCCGCGACCCGTTCGCCGGGCCGCCGCGGGTCAGGCCGAGGCCGCGTGGACCGCGGTCCCCAGCTCGATCAGCGGAACCCGGGTCGTGAAGCGTCGGTCACTGAGCACCAACTGCTCACCGACCCGCCGGCCGCAATGGATCACCAACGGCCCCTGAAGGTTGCCGGTCAGCATCTGGCCTCGCTTGTTCACGATCACAAACACCTGCGCGTCCTGCAGCGACTCCAGCCCCAGCTCCTGCATCTGCTCGGGCTTGACCGGAACCTTGTACGTCGGCACGAACAGGCTCGGGTCCGTGACCACAAACGCCAGGTCCGGCATCTCGATTGATTGAAGCCACCAGAAGTAGCTGTCTTCGCCGGCTTCAATCAGCACGTACTGCTTGTACTTGGGGAACCCCAGCAGCCCCTTGGGGAAGCTGATGATGCGGCTTTCGTCCACGTCCACTTCACCGAATCGCGAGGTTTTGATCAGCATGACCACGGTCCTCAATCCCGGCCGGTCCTTCCTGGAAACTCACCCGGGCCTCCGACCCGGGGCGACGGCTCCCTGCCGTCGATCGATTCGTACCCGCGGCCGGCCGATCGAACCGCGGGCAGCGCAACGCTTGCGCCACCTAGCGCAAAAAGTCCAACAGGCTCAGCTGCAGGTTTTGCGCACCAACCCGCAGCGAGGCTTGCAGCTGCGTCTGCAACTGCGTGAAGCGTGTGATCACCTCCGTCAGGTCCGCATCCTGTAAATCACTTAATAAACTCTGTTCCATGATCTTCAGGTCCTGCGAACGTTCCTGTTGCTGCTCCACACGCTTGGCCCGAACACCCACGGTCGCCCGAGCCTGAATCACCGACTTGTTGTCGGTCTCCAGCTTGCTTGCAGCAAGAGTGATGCCAAGCGTGTCGTCATTCAGCAAAGAATCTCGTAAATCCATCAAATGGGTGAAAACATTTTCGACCCGCACGGTCGCCTCGTCGCTGGATTGGAACGTCGAAGCGGTCCCGTCCTCCTTGAGGATGCCGAGCTGATCCGCTACCAGGCTCTGACCGACCCGGGTGATCGTGAAACCGTTGGCACCGGCCGTGTTGTCCTGAAACACCAGCCCGTTGCCGGTCGTCGCCAGGTCCACGCTGAAGTCCACCCCAAGAGTCAGTCCCGCACCCGTCGCCGCCGTCTCAATCGCGGTGATCAGGTCGTCCACGGTCCCGAGTCCTGAAGCATCCACCGAGAAATTCGTACCGTCGTTGAGGGTGATCTGAAAATCATCCTCTCCCTCGACCGGTTCGATGCCCAGCCCGTCTCGGAAATCACTGAGCAACGTGGATCGCCCGTAAGTGCGAATCCCCAGGTCCTCCGCGGTCGTCCCGCCGTTCTCACCGACGGACAGGCGAAGCCCGCTCACCTCGCTGATCAGGTCCAGCCCGTTGCCCTCTTCGTTGATCTGCAATCGCAGCCCAAGCCCCAGGCGGTCGATCTCGTTGACCAGGTCCTGGATCGTCGTAGCCGAGGAAAAATCAGCCGTGCGTGTCTGATCACCCTGCGTGATCGTCAGCCCGCTGGCGAAGTCCACCGTCGTCGTCAGGTCCGCCAAGGCCGTGGTCAAAGTCAATCGGCGTCCGAGGTCACCCCCGGCGATGGTTGACCCGCCCGGCGCGGTCGCGCTCAGATCAATGCCCAGATCACCCGCTGTCTGTCCGGACCCGACCTCCGAAATCACGATCGTGTGTCCGGCATTGTTCGTCAGCTCAAAACCCGCCCCATTGATCGCCAGCGCCCCGGCCGTCGGGTCCACACTGTTAATCGCATCATTGACGCGGGTCAGCACGTCGCCCAGCGTGTCGATCGTCGTCAGGTCCACCGTCACCTGCGTGCCATCGACGGTTACATAGACCTGACCGGTGCGGACACCCTGATTCTGTGCCCCCTCGATCGAACTGATTGCCGTGTCCGCCGAGGCGTTGGGGTCCAGGTCCACGTCGGTCTTTACACGGGTGGACAAAGCGCCGAAAGCCTCCACGCCGTTGCTGGTAAACGCGTGACTCTCGATCGCACCGGTGTCGGCATTCATGTTGGTCTGCGAACCGAGGTAGCGGACCCCGCCTAAAAACTCCTCGAACACCACCCCACCCGGCACGGCCCCGGCATTACCGCCGAACAATGACACCCCATCGAGCTGACGGTTCGCCAGGTCCAGCAGGCCTTTGATCTGTGCATCGATCACCAGCGCTTCCTGCTCCCGCTCCTGTGCGCTGGCGTGGATCATGCTCGACGCGATGGTCTGTGAGTCGATCAGGATCGACGTCGCCTCGCCCAACGCCTGATCCACGTTGTTCAAAACCGCCAGCGAGTGACGGAGGTTTTCCTCGTACTGATCCCGTGCCGCCAGTGTCTCCCTCAGGTACAGGATCGCGCTGGTGTTACTCGGATCGTCCGACGGCGTCGCCTGCTTCAATCCCGTGCTGATCTGGCGCTGCGTGTCGAACATCTCCGCGTTGGTCTTGCGGAGACGCGACAGCATCAGGTTGCTGAGCATCAGCGACGTGGATCGGGATATCGCGGGAGTCGTGGACATGGCATTCAGTCGTGTGTCAGTTCTTCACCCGTGTCGGGTCTATCACCTTTCATCACACCGCAGCGATCAGGGTCTGAAGCATCTCGTCGATCACGGTCAGCAGACGGGCGCTGGCCTGATACGCACGCTGGTACTGAAGCAGGTCGATCGCCTCTTCATCCGCGTTGACGCCGGAGACCGATTGCTGTTGGCTCATCAATCCCTCGCGGATCACGGTGTCGGCCTGGTACTGCTGACGCGCCTGCGCCTGACGGACGGCAAAGTCCTCCACGTGCCGGTTCCAGTGCTGCGTCAGGCTCAAACCATTCAGCTCAGCCAAAGGCTGATCCCGCAACGCCGCCATCGCCAGTGCGTTGCTGTTGTCGCCGGGGTTCTTCCCATCCGCGCTCGACGCCGCCGCGGCGACCAGCCGGGGTTTGGCTTTGAGCTCCGGGTTGACGTTGATGTCGAACGCGTCCTTGCCGGTGAAGAATGTGTTGATCCCCAACACCGCCAACGCACCGGACGTGTCATCACTGAAGCTGATCTGAAAATCACTGCTGTCGGGTGTGATCTGGAGCTTGCCGTCAGCCGTGACCGACGCGCTGATATTCGCGATCGCGTCGATATTCGCGGCGAGACTGGTCAGCGTCGTGTCCCCTGCCGGGTTGATCCCGTCCAGATCGACGTTGATCGTTGTCGTCAACACCTGCCCGGTGGACTTCTGAACAACATGAACCTGGAACGAGCCGTGTGTCGGCGCGATCATCAACCCTGTGCCGTCCAGATCGTTGAGCGCCACGGTCGCATCCTCGACCGCGGTCGTTCCGGTCACGCCGTCGAGCAGGTCCAGGCCCTGGCCTTGGGAATGCAGGCGGTTGACCTGGTAGATCAACTGTGCCGCGAGGGTGTCGATCGCATCGATCGCGTCCTGAATATCCTGCTCCTTAAAGCGGATCAACGCCCCCAGTTCACCGGAGGTGATATCCAACGGGCTTCTATCCGCAGCGATCACGACCTTGGTGACGGTTTCTCCGTCCTGTTCCTCGGTCAGCAGTTCCACACCACGGCTCTTGTTGTTCAGGATGATCGGCAGCGACCCGACAAACACATCCACCGACCCACTGGCCTGCTCGACCGTGGAGATGTCCAGGTATTTCGATAATTCAGCAAGAAGCTGGTCGCGCTGATCACGCAGCCCCGGCGCCCCCCCGGACCCCCGGCTCTGTACCGAGATCTGCTGGTTCAGGGTCGCGATCCGGTCCAGCAGATCGTTCACCGTCTCGACCGCCTGATCGGTCTGGGCAATCGTCTGTAGCTGAACCTGCCCCAGCTCGGCATCCAGGTCACGGATGAATCCCGACAGGCTGCCCGCCTGTTCAAGCAACAAGGTGCGCAACGACACGTCCTGCGGACGGTTCGCCAGCTCACTGAATGCGTTGAAGAACTCGCCGAGGGCGGTGGATAGGTCCGTGCCGGAAAACTCGTTTTCGATCGCCTCGATCCGGCCGAGCAGTTGCTGCCGGATTTCAGACGCGGACTGGTCGGAGATCGATCCGCGCAGGCGGGCTTCGAGCGCCTCATCGACCGTGCGGGTGATCGACTGGATCTTCACACCACGGCCGATGAACAGGCCCGGCCCGATCTGCTGCGCCCGTTCGGGCGCAAGGGTGATCTTCTGCCGGTGGTAGCCGTCGGTCGCCAGGTTCGCCAGGTTCTGCCCGACGACCTGCAACGCCGCCTGCGACGCCAGCAGCCCTGTTTTTCCGATCTGTAATGAGCCGATCAGTCCCATGTAACCGGATCCGTGTGCCGATCAACCGTCAGGCGGTGGCGCTGAACGTGCTGACCGCGGTATTGCGCTGGGGGAACGCCCCCCGGCTGCCATAGGTCGCCACCCCGGCCGACAACGCCCCCAGCGTCTGGACGATCCCCTGCATGTGGTTCGCCAGCGCTTCGGTCGCCCGGCGGACGACGCCCGTTTCCTCCTGAACCTGCCGCATCTTTTCCAGTAACTGCATCCGTGTGACCAGCAACCGGCCGCGGATCGGTTCTTCCAGGCGTTCAGCCAGATCGACCATCCGCAACGGTTGCGAAGCAGTGGGGTCCAGTGCCAGTGTCAGCTCAGCAACCAGTGCCAGGCGTTGCTTCTCCAACTCCGCGATGTTCTGCACCTTCTCATGTTCAAGCATGCACAGCGCCACGGTTGCCTTGGAATCGCTGCCGCGCACCACCTCGCGCTTGCGCTTCAACAGCTCAAGCAATTCCGTGTGCAGCACCAGTAACTGACGCAACGTGTTCTCGAGTGAGGACACCAGAGCCCGTGCCTTGCCATCAACCATGTGCATCGACCCCCTGCCCGCTGGGCGTTACGCCGACAGCCCGCTCCGCGATGCTGCGATAGACCGCGTCAACGATCGCGAAATCCGCACGGGACACGACCCGCTCGGACAGGATCGTGTCGAGCTGCTGGCCGAAGATCTCCTCCGTCCGTCCGCCATGAAACAGGTCGCTGCGGAAAGGGTCCTCACGCATCTGCGCGAACATGGGCTGGACCAGCGTGGTGGCGACCAACTGCTCCGAAGCCTTGCGCAGCTCGGCCGCGCGATCCGCGCCCAGCTCCTGCGCAACACCGGAATCACGACCGGCGGTCATGGCGTCGAGTCGGCTGCGAAAATCCGCACCGTTCGGGCGATACGCCGTCATCGCTGCCATCCGTAAGCCCGGGTTGTCCACCGTAGGAATCTTCATGGCATTACTCGTAAATCACCTCGGCGTGAAGATGGCCCGAGGCGTCGATCGCCTTGATGATCTCGATGCGGTCCTTGGCCTCGACCTTCAGTTGATTGAACGCTTCGATCAGGTCGGCGAGCTTGGCGCCACCCGCATCGGCCGGGTCCACCCCGATGAAACGGTCTTCCGTCGTGATCGGATTGAACTCATCCGGCTGCGAGGCGGGCGTGATACGCGTGATCGTCAGCCCCTTCTTGGAAATCACCACCGGGCTGATCTCCACGTCGCCGGTCATCACGATCGTACCCGTCCGCTCATTGATCACCACCCGTGACTCGATCGGCATCAACGGCGTCGGGAACGACATCACCATCAGCTTGCTCAGGAACAGCGACGGGTCGGCACGCTCCCACATCGGGATCTGCACCGTCACGTTCTTCGGGTCCATCGCCCGTGCCAGAGGTTCGCCGTCCGGGTTCAGTTCGTCGTTGATGTTCTGCGCCAGGTTGCGAGCCACCGGCCAGGAGGCGTGACGATCATCAATCACCAGCGTCACCTGCCCGTGCTGCACGTGACGGGTCACCACGTCTCGGGTCAGCGTCGCCCCTTTCGATACCTTGCCGACGGTCGGGACGTCTTCATCCTCGATCACCACCGGGCCTTCCGCGAAGGCGAAGATCACATCCATATCCGGACGGGGCGCCATCAACGGCGTGATGAACAGTGTGCCCCCGGCCAGGCTCTTGGCAGGCCCGACCGACGACACCCGCACGTCCACCCGATCACCCTCACGGACACCGTTGGGCGGAAGCTCGGCCGTCACACTTACCAACGCCACGTTCTTGACGTCTTTCAGCTCGCTTTCGACCGTGTTGGGATCGACGAATCGACCGATCATCGTCGCCAGCGGGCGCATCGCGGAGGAGAACTTGCCGCCGTCACCCGTGCCGTTCAATCCAACCACCAGACCCATGCCCACGATCTTGCTGGATTCCGACCCCTTGAGCCGGGCAATGTCCTGCACCTGCACAGCGTCGGCAGGTGTCACCCCCCACACCACCACCAGCGCCAGAACCAGTTTGACCCATCGCTTCGTCATCATGTGCATCCTTGCAACCGTTACGTCCGACCTTCCTTCAATACCTCATTCGATTCAACCCACACCATCAAGGCCCGAACAGCGCGTCGAAGAACTGCGTCAACAGGCCTTTCTTCGTACTCTTTCTGAGTTCGCCCTTGTGCTGCTTGTCCAGGTGCAGGTCATACAGCTCGGTGGACAGCACGGTGTTGTCGATCGTCACATCCGCAGCGCGACAGGTCCCGGTCAGCACAATCGTCAGCTCCTCCTTGTCGTGGATCATGGTCTGACGCGCTTCCAGTACGAGCGTGCCGTTGGGTTTGACGTCGGCGACCCGTGCGGTCATCCGTCCGGTCATGCTTTCCTCACGGCTGTAATCCCCGTCACCCTCCCATTCATTGGTCAGGTCAACGCCGACCTTCGGCTTGC
Source organism: uncultured Phycisphaeraceae bacterium (assembly GCA_964544195.1). GTDB lineage: Bacteria > Planctomycetota > Phycisphaerae > Phycisphaerales > Phycisphaeraceae > CAZJCN01. Next base: position 14,156 of record CAZJCN010000019.1, read on the forward strand.
CGCCGGGGAAACCGTAAGGCCTAACCATCAACTGCATCAGCTTGTCCAGGTCGATGAATTCCGATACCTCACCCTCCAGCTTCAGGTCCTTGGCGGTTTCCAAAGACGCCCTGAGATCGGTCTTGAAAGACTCACGGATAATGACCGTGATCAGATCGTTCTCCGCAAACTGGCGGGGTTCCGGGATCTGCACCGCAATGAAGCTGCTGGCCGCGATCGCGGGAGACAGCGGGCTGTCATCCATGCTGCGCGGGGCGCTCGGCTGCTCAGGCGGCAGGTAAAGCGATGATGACTGGCCGGACGTAACCGATCCGCAGATCAGGGAGGCCGCCACGAAACCGATCACAGAAACCCTTAACCTCATGGCATCACCTCCGAACGGCCCGCGTCGCGCATCGTGCCGGGTGTTCCTTGTGCTAAACGATCCGACGGCGAAGCAATGACCACCTCGCGCCGACCAGCAACCGTGGCTTCGATCACTTCGCTGCTGTTCTCACGGCGGACCTGGATACGATCGCCCATTGCGCCGTCTTCCTTTGCGATGCCCACCGCACGCACCACCAGCCCGCCGATGAAGCAGCGGATGTCCACCAGCTCCCCCCGGCGAACCATCAACGGCGGACGTACCGCGTTTTCCGTCACCACGTCACCGACACGCAGGTTCGAGGCGCACACCTGACCGATCGCGATCGAAGGGTCGGCAATCGGACGCAGCGCGTCGTCTTTCAGGGAAACCTCGCGCACCTGCAACGCTTCGCGATCGATCAGCTCACCACGCGAGATCGGGCGAACCGCCACCACCGCCAGTTCCCGCCGACTGACATCCGCCTGGACCGTCAGTGTCTGTGATACCGAACGACCTTCATACAGACGAACCACCACGGAAACGCGCCCCAACGTGTTCGGGGAGATCGGCTCCACCTCGACTGTTCGACCAAGCACGGGGATATCCATCCGCTTACGATCACGCTCGGAAAACGAGACTTCCACTTCACCGCCCATTGCGCCGGCACGTTCGATCAGTCGGCGTTCGACCACGGCCTGCAGCGTCAAAGGCGTGCCCAAACCGATCGGCGTCTCGATGTTCGCGACTACCGAACGCCCCGATTCCTGCATGGGTGCAGGCGGATCAGAAAGACGGGCCACCCGACACGCACTGAATCCACGCAGAGAAATCAGCCCACGGTTAGCGCCGGCTTTTTCCAGCGCTTCTTCGATCCGATCCAGCGTAATGACCTGCTCGCCACGTTCCGCATCAAAGGTGTAAAGCACGGTTGCGCCCAACGCCTTGGCCGCCTCACCCTCCAGTTCCGCGACATCCGCCAGCGTCACCTGCGCCTGACGAACACCCACCTGGTCGTACACCCGGATCGAATCCGCCCGTGCAGCGATCCCGAACACCACCACCAGCGCCGCTACCAGCACAAACAGCATCCTGCGTAACGTGGCGCTCGGCGTGTTTTCTGGCTCAATCGTTTTCATGACGCTCGTCCCTGATCGTCCGTATCAACTACCCACTCGTTTCAAACTAGAACCGGCTCAGGTTGCCGATCACCTGCAACGCCTCGTCCGCCGCCTGGATCGACTGGCTGTTCATCTCGAACGCCCGTTGTGTCTTGATCAGAGAAACCAGTTCAAGCACGGGGTCCACGTTCGAGCTTTCCAATGTCTTGTGCAGGATCGTGCCCAGACTGCCTTCGCCGGGTGTCCCCTCGATCGCAGCACCGGAAGCGGGCGTCTCGATGAAGATGTTTCCGCCGATGGACTCCAGCCCCGCCTTGTTCACGAACGTGGCGATCTGGATCTGTCCTAATTCAACCGACTCGACCTGCCCCGGCAGCTTGCCCGAGATGACGCCGTCGGCCGAGATCTCGATCCCGGTCACCCCTTCCGGGATGTTGATGCCCGGCTCAAGCCGTGGGCCTTGGCTGTTACCCAGCACCAGGTCGCCGTCACTGTTACGGAAGAAGTTCCCCGCCCGGGTGTAGCCGAAGCCGTCACCCTGGTCCGGCAGCAATGCGACTTTGAAGAAACCCTCGCCGTTGATCATCATGTCGAAGTCGGCGTTGGTCTGGATGGGGCTGCCGATCTCGAAGTCGGCCTGCGTATTGCTGACGCGCGTGCCCAGCCCGACCTGGATCCCCGCCGGACGCATGTCGCCGTTGGCGTTCTCCACGCCCGGCTGCGCCTTTTGCAGGTACAGCAAATCCTCGAAGTTGGTGCGGGAAGCCTTGAACCCGATCGTGTTGGCGTTGGCCAGGTTGTTCGCCGTCACGTCGATCGCGGTGGACAATGCGCTTAACCCGGTCGCCGCTGAATGTAATGCGTTGATCGCCATACCTGCTTCATCCCTTGTCCGGCCGTGTGACCGGGGTGTGGTTCGTCACGACTAACCGACCCGCCCGAGCGTGTTGACCGCCCGGTCGAGCAACTGATCGTGGTAACGGATCATGTTCGCGTTGCTGGTGATCGCCTTGGTCGCGGCGACGACGTTCATCATCGCCATGATCGGGTCGACCCCGCTGGCTTCGTAGTGCCCCGGCTTGACCCGAACGGATTCTTCCGGGACCACACGGGCCGATCCTGGGCCGGAAAACACAAACAACCCCTGCCCGCGCTTGGTCAGCGCGTCGAGGTCGTCAACCTGCGCCACCTGGATCGCTCGACCGGTGGGCACACCGTTGATCAACACACGCCCGCCTTCATCAATCGAAGCTTCTCCCGTTCCCTCGACGATGATCGGCTGGCCCGACGCATCCAGCACCCGATGCCCGGCCTGCGTCACCAGTTCGTTCCGGCCGTTGATCGTGAATCGCCCGTCCCGGGTCAGCGCCACGTCGGCCTGTCCGGTTTCAGGGTTGATCGACTCAACCGCAAAGAACTGCCGCTTGTCCAGCAAGGCCACGTCCAACGGTTGATGCGACACACGCAACGGCCCCTGCTTGAAGTTGATGTGCTGGCGACCGGCCAACACACCCCCGCCGAGTTTGTCCAGCAACTCCTTGGACACGTCCATCCCCAAGCCGTCCTCGATCGACTCGGGATCGCGCTGGCGCACCGTCGGGATGTCCGGCTTGAAGCCCGGGGTCTCGACGTTGGCCAGGTTGTTGGCAAAAACGTCCTGACGGTATGTATTGGTCAGGACGCCCGAAGCGGAGAGATACAGGCCGTAGTTCATCGGTCCACCTCCGTGTGTCCCAAGCCGCCGAGATCGACGGCAACTACGTCCTGAGGGGCCGATCCGTCAGCCCGCCCATCAAAGCCTTCATCGGGGTGATCCCGCTTCACAGCCTGCAGCCGATGCGCCGCCTCGGCCAACGACGCCAGCCGGAGGATCGATTCACCCAGCGTCGCGGAACCGGATCGTCGCATCAATGGCAGCCAGACCTGATCACGCATGTTTGAACACCACTTGATTGACAACACACACATACGGCGCAACGACACGCCGTCACCCCATAACCGCAACCGTGATGCCAGCCGTGCCAATCTGCGACCACAGGCCGAAAACCATGCGGGCATCACACCCCTAATCACTTATCAATAAATGGCTAAAAACGATATGACTGCCGACCGCCCCCACCCGCGCCTTCATCCCCTCAACCCGTCGATCCACATGGGGTGGCGCAACATGTGCCGGGCCGGGCGCAGCCTGTGCGCCTCATGCCGAGCCGCATCACGATACACACGGCGCAAAAAACGCCTTCCCAACGCAATTTCATCCGCCGGGTATTTACCGCCCTGAAAGACGATGGTTTAAAGCAATCCCACTACTGAAGCAGGTGGCGCCGCTGCGCAAAAAGGGAATCCAATCGTGACTTCAGTCCCGGCTCACCCTTTGCCCCGCTCAGCCGTCGGCCGGCTTCGACCAACCAGCGGATCAACCCGTGATAATCCGCCATCGAAATGACCTCCGAATCGATCCGGCCCGCCGCAGTGCGACCACCGCGGCGCCCCGTCGTGTCGATCGGCCGCATGTTGTGATAGTTGCCCAACGCCAGGCACAAGCACGTGGCGGTATACCCCAGCGCCTGATACGCCGACGCCTCACACGTCCCGCCCGGCATCAGCTTCCGCTGCCAAATAAACGCCCCATCCTTTTCCCGGATCGTCTGGGCAATCCGACCGAGCCGATACGTCAAATCCGGGTCAAAACTGCTGGTCCGGTCCCCGACACGCAGGATCGGCCCGCCCCCGATCGGAGAATCCGCATAGCTGCGCGACGTCTCCAACGCGATCAGCAACGCCCCCTTGGGGATGATCCCGCTGCGACACGCCCCGATCGCGCCAATAAACCCGACCTCCTCGGATCGGGTCAACAACACACGCACATCCGCGCGAACCGGGTTCGCGCCCGACTTACACACCTGCTCAAAAGCGGAAATCGCCGCCGCCACCCCAGCCAGATCATCACACGCCGGCGCTCGCAGTCGGCCACGAACGATCTTCGGCATAGGCAGGTCCCACGTCACAATGTCCCCCACCTCCGCCACCACCGGACGAACCAGCTCGATCTCAGCCCGCTTGTCCCCGCCGGCCTTGTCAGGCGGGGACAGCTCAACCACCCGGCCCCGGCAGGGTTCGATCCCGCCCAAGTGCAACCGCACCCGCGATCCCACAAAATAGCGGTCATCCACCCCGCCGCGGAACTCGGCCATAATCCGCCTCGGCCCCGTCTGCTCGATCACGACGAACGCCGGGTGATCCATGTGAGCCGTGATATAAACCGGCTTGGACGACCGCGCCCCTTTCCGCGCCAGCAGCAGGTTGCCGTACCGATCACGCGTCAGCCTGACGGAAGTGCGTCGCTTCGCCCAACGCTGTACCCAACGGATGACGTGCTCCTCCCGCCCCGCCGCCGTCGGCAGGCCGGTCAGTTCCAACAGGTATTGCTCGTGGCGCTGTCGCATCGTGACTCCCATTCGATTCCGCTAGGATGGTAGCCCGTGACGACGCCATCCCCAAACACGAACCCCAACCCCTCATCACCGGCGATCCACGTCGAAGGTCTGTCCGTCGTTCGACAGAACACGACGATCCTCGACGGGGTGACCTGTCGGCTCGAACGCGGCCGATACCACGCGTTGCTCGGGCCCAACGGCTGCGGGAAAACCACCTTCGCCCGCTGCCTGACCGGGCAGATGTTCCCCACCGCGGGACGCATCGCCGTATTGGGCGAAACACTCGGCCAAACCCACCTCCCCAAGCTCCGCCAGCGCATCGGCCTGGTCAACCCGACCACCGACACCGGCGGGTTTCACGTCCCCGGGGCTGTGGTCGACGCGGACCTGAGCGCCACGGAAGCGGTCGTCACCGGATATTTCGGCACGATCGGGCTGTATCAGCCGTACACTTCCGCACAACGTGACCGAGCGCGTGAGCTGCTGGCCTTGGTCGGGCTGCGTCATCGGCTGGACCACCGCTTCGCCACGCTATCGACCGGCGAACAACGCCGGGCCCTGATCGCCCGGGCGTTGGTCAATCGTCCCGAGCTGTTGATTTTCGACGAGCCGACCGCCGGGCTGGACCTGGCCGGCCGGGAACAGGTGCTCGCGACGATCGACCGGGTTATGCATCAGCCCGACCCCCCGGCCGTGCTGATGATCACCCATCACGTCGAGGAGCTTTCCCCTGACACGCACACCGTCCTGTTGATGCGGCAGGGGCGGCTCATCGCTCAAGGTTCACCGGAACAGATCCTGACGCCCGAACGGCTCAGCGAGGCCTTCGGGTGCAAGGTTTTCGTTGAACGGATCCACGGCCGATATTGGCTGAAGGTCCTGCCCGAAGCTTGGATCGATCTGATCAGGCCGGAGTAACACGTCGATCGCGCACTCGCTATACTCCCCGCCATGAGCGATAAAACCCCAGTCGTCGGCATCGTGATGGGCAGCCCAAGCGACGCCCCGACCATGAAGCAATGCGCCGCGGTACTGGAGCAGCTGGACATCCCCTACGAGATGAAGGTCTGCTCGGCCCACCGTACCCCCAAGCGGGCCCATGACTTCGTGACCACCGCGGCGGAACGTGGCCTGAAGGTGATCATCGCCGCCGCCGGGATGAGCGCTCACCTCGCCGGCGTCATGGCTGCGGGAACCCACCTGCCCGTGCTGGGTGTGCCGATGGACGGCAAGCTGATGGGCGGGCTGGACGCGCTGCTCTCGACCTGCAACATGCCCAAGGGCATCCCGGTCGGGACGATGAGTATGGGCAGCCACGGCGCGGTCAACGCGGCCCTGTTCGCCGCTGCCATCCTCGCCCTGTCGGACAAGGAACTGGAAAAGCGGCTGATCGCGTACCGCCAGGCCCAGACCGACGCGGTGCCCGAGCATCCCCCAGCCT
>CAZJCN010000020.1:0-19850 GCA_964544195.1 uncultured Phycisphaeraceae bacterium
TCCATGGAACGAAAATCGAACCGTTCAACGTCGAAGTGGTCAGCATCATTCCGAATGCCACACCGACACGCAGCGTTATCTGGGTGCGCTGCCCCGATCCGCGGATGGTCGAATCCGGCCCGGTTCAAGGGATGTCTGGCTCGCCGATATTCCTCTGGGACGATGACGAGAACCACACCCTTGGTGAAGGAGGAAAACTGATCGGAGCTTTTGCATTCGGCTATACCGACTCGCAACAGTGCATGGTCGGGGTCCAACCTATCGAATACATGCGCGAATCCGCGACCCGTGTCCCGCTGACGACCAATAAAGCTGCACAAGAAAATAAAGCCCCGCGCAGCCTGCTTGCTTTTCAGGCTGATAGAACGCTGCGTTATGTGCACGACCTGCTCCAAGGCAAGCCTCAGGCAGCGCTGACCCGTACTCGCATCGAGGCATTTCGCCGTGTTCTTGATCGGATCGGGCATTCATCTGAGAGCGTACCCATCACGCAGACTTCGCCATCTTCTTGGCAAGCATTGCCGCGTACCGGTTCACGCGCGATGCTTATCCCGATTTCATTGGGATCCGCACAATGTGCTGAACTGTTTGGACCATTACTCAAACCGTTGGGGTTGCTGGCAGTGTCCGGTGATGCCGCCCCTATTGCCGGGGATCCGCCCCCGGGTATCGATGCTCAATCCGTCGCGATCGAACCTGGCAGCGTATTGAGTGTTCCACTAGCCTTCGGCGATCTGGATCTGAGCGCATCGGGCACGGTCACCGATGTCCTGCCTACCGGCGAAGTACTCGCCTTCGGGCACCCGATGTTCGGGTTCGGCTCGGCCCAAGTTCCCATGGCGACCGGCTATGTCCACTTTGTGATGCCACGCCGGTCGATCAGCTTCAAGAACGCCGGCAGCCTGCACCCAGTGGGAACTCTGGTTCGGGACGAAGCGTCCGCCGTGGTCGGGGTCAGCGAGCAACGTTATACCACCGCCCCGGTCGAGATCACGGTGCGCATGCCCGGACGGGAAGACAAGTCATTTCATTACACCATCGTCAACGAACCATTGCTGTCGGCGATGCTCGTTGCCAACGTGGCGTTTTACAGCTTCGAGGCCGACTATGGCTTGCCCTTGGAAAACACCTTCAGGCTGAACGCCGACCTGACTTTTACCGGTGGACGAAAGATTGAAATCGACACCACGACCGCCGGCGGTTCCGCCATCGAAGCGGTCATGGAAATCCTGCCCCCCGTTTCGATCATGGTTCAGAATCCATACGATTCTCTTGATATCGAATCCATCAAGATCAAGCTGGACGTCAATGATGGAATAAGGATGGGGGCGATCGCGAATGCACGACTCGAACGAGCCGAAGTGGCACCCGGTGAAACGTTCGGCGTCATGCTGACCATCCAACATTACGGTGGAAACACCGAGCAACGTCGGATCGAATTTACCCTGCCCGATGACATCGAAGAAGGTGATTACCCCTTCGTCATCAGTGGAGCGGATGGTTATGCCGCCATGAAGATCATGGCTCAGCCGTATAAGCTCGTCACTCACAGCATCGACGACCTGGTGGCGTTTATTCAGGAGACCTATGCCTATCGCAGCGACGCGATCTACGCAGCCTTGCAGCTCCCTGACGGTGGCTTGGCAGTCGGACGTACTGCGATGCCGCACTTACCGTCAAGTCGAACCGCCGTGTTGACCAGCCCTACGATGATCGAGGCTGTGCCCTACACCGAAATGGTTGACCGGATTTATGACGCCGACACGGTGATCACTGGGCAGGCGATGTTTACGATTCATGTCCGCAAACCTTGATGCTGACCATAACTAAGGAACAATAATGTTGAAGTTCACCACCAAGTTGCTCATGGCCGGGACGTGTGTGCTGTCTTGTATGCTGTTGCCCGCCGCTTACGCCGTGCAACCTCAGCGTTTTATTCATACTCAAGAAGCCGATTTTGAACCCGGGCAGGTAGACGGTGCTTTGGTCACCAGTCTCGGTGACATCAAACTCGCCACCCGTTCCAGCACCATCGGGGAGTTGCCTGATCAGGTCAGCATCCTGTACGACATGCAACAGACACCCGATGGCACGCTTTACCTTGCAGCCGGACCGCAGGGAAAACTCCTGAAACGCGATGGCGACAGCATCGTCGAAGTGGCTGACCTTTCCGGCGAACAGGTCTTTGCTTTATCCCTCTATGAGGGCAAACTGCTCGTCGGCATCAGCGGCGAAAAAAGCCGAGTGGCCTTGCTGGAAGACGGAGATCTGGTCACGTTAGCGGAACTGGAAGACACCCGTTACATCTGGGACCTGCTCGTACCACCGGCCGAGCGTTTTGCTGGTTCCGCGATACTCGCCGCCACCGGCACCGAAGGCAAACTCTTGCTTATCCAGCCGGAACGGGAGGACCCTGTTTCTCAAATCATCGATACGCAACAGACCAATATCCTGTGCTTGGCTTTAGACACGCAGGGGAACATTATCCTGGGTACCGATGAAGCAGGCCTGGTACTCAGAGTGGAGCAAGACGAGGAGAATGCCTACCGTGCCTACGCGTTGTTCGACGCACCGGAACCTGAGATCGGCACGATTCTGATCGGAGAGGACGGCTCAATCTACGTGGGCACCGCTGATGCCGAGCAAGCCAGACCGGGCCGACTGGAAGAAGCCGCCAGTGAAGAAGTCGGCCATCCGGAACAACAGGCTCCTGCGGATGAGGATGATGGTGAAGCGCCGCAGGAACCGGGTGAGATCCCCGGCCTGGAACCGGAGCCCGAACCGGTCGCATCCCCGCCACAGGAAGCTTCGAACAAACCCACACCTGATGCGGCGGGTCGTCTTGCGACCTCTTCAGACCCGGAGAGTCAGGACGATCTGGAAGCCGACGGAGCAGGTGCACCACCCACGGCGGAGCAATACGATCGACTACGCGAGCTGATCCGTGACCGCCTGCGTGCCGCGCGCAAGTCCGGGCAACTTCAAGCCGGCCCGGTAATCGTTTCGGGCGTTTCGTCGGGTCCCACCTCCGCAAGTCGGTCCAGGCCGGTCAGCGCCCCGGTTGCCGAGAAAGAAGGCAACGCGGTCTATCGAATTGACAGCCAAGGATTCGTGCACGAATTATTCCGTGACTCGGTCATGATCCTGAAGCTCATCGAAGCAGACGGCAAACTTCTTGCTGCGACCGGCAACGAGGGGCAGGTTTTCGTCATTGATCCCGCGACACGGGAAAATGCCGTTCTGGTGGACCTGCCCTGTGAACAGATCTTGACCATGATGTTGACAGAAGAAGGCACGACCCTCATTGGCACAGCCAATCCGGCCTCACTGCACACCCTCGGTGAGCAGTTCGCACATAAAGGCACCTATACCAGTCCCGCTCTGGACGCAGCCCAGATCAGTCTGTGGGGCTTGATGAGTATCACCGCGGATATTCCCGAAGGCTGTTCGCTTGCGGTGGAAACCCGTAGTGGCAACGTGCAGGACCCGGAGCAGGCAGCCTGGTCAGCCTGGTCGAGTGCCCAGTTGCTGATGCCCGACGAAACCCTGCCCGCCTTGGCCCCTAAAGAAATCAAGGTTCAGTCACCCCCAGCCAGGTTCCTTCAATACCGCCTGACACTGACCGGTACAGACAGCCTGACGCCGGTTGTCGATCGGGTTGAAGTGGCTTATGTCACCCCCAACCTGCCGCCGATCGTTTCCAAGATCACTGCGGCTTATCCGGAACCCACCGAGCCTGACGCCCCCCCCGCAACGACTATGAACATCGAGTGGGAGGCGACGGACGACAATCAGGATGCGCTTGTTTACACACTCGCGTATCAGCCCGCCGGGTCGGACCTGTCGCTGGTGATCGGAGAAGACCTGACGGAGACATCCTTTGAGTGGGAAACCCGACGAGTGCCCGACGGCCGTTACATCATTCGGGTCACGGCCAGTGATAAGCCAAACAACCCGCCTGACATGGCCCAACAAGCGACACGTCGTACGGCCCCGGTTGTGGTGGATAATTCCGCCCCGGAACTGACCGTAGATCATACTGTAAGTGATGGACAAGTAACTATTTCCGGCAATGCTACCGACGCCTTGTCGCCGGTACGGGCCGTCGAATACACTTTGGACAACGACGATACCTACCATCCGATCCTGCCCAAGGACCTGATCTTCGATTCGACAAGTGAGGCGTGGAGCGTTACGATTTCCGATCTTTCCCCGGGCCCGCACGTGTTGACCCTGCGGGCGAAAGATACCCGGGGCAACACGGTGTACCGATCGGTACTGTTTGAAACCCCCTAGCCGGCGACGGGAGACCGCCCGGCCATTGGAACGCAGGAGCGACCGCAATGTCCACCCATTACCCCAAACGACGCAGCCGCATCAAGCGTGCCCGTAAGTTCGGCTTCCGTGCCAGGATGAGGACCAAGAACGGCCGAAAGCTGATCAATGCCAAGCGCCGCAAGGGGCGCAGCGTCAACGTCCGCGAGTCGTTCTAACCCCAACCCTAGCCCGACGTTTTCCACGAACTGAAACCTCCGTCTAAAAGACGGATGGGTTTGGATATTCTGCGCTCCTTTTGCTACACTCTCGCTCCCCACAGCCCCAATACCGGCGGGGCCATGACCCTACCCTACCCCAACCTCATTACAACCACGAGGCAATACCATGAGCTTTGAGATCGAAATCATCCATGGCCGACAGGTTCTTGACTCCCGCGGTAACCCGACCGTCGAGGTCGAGGTTCACTTGGCGGACGGCACCGTCGGGCGGGCGATGGTCCCGTCCGGTGCCAGCACCGGCGAAAACGAAGCCGTCGAACTGCGCGACGGCGACAAGGCGTTCTATCTGGGCAAGAGTGTGCTCAAGGCCGTCGAAAATGTGAACAACGAGATCGCGCCTGAACTGCTGGGACTCGATGCCCGTGATCAGGAATACATTGACTCTTTGATGGTCGAATTGGACGGGACCAACAACAAGGGCAAGCTCGGTGCCAATGCCATCCTCGGCGTGTCCATGGCCGTTGCCCACGCCGCCGCCGAAGCCTCCGGGTTGCCCTTGTACCGCTATCTTGGCGGTGCCCACGCAAAAGTCCTGCCCGTCCCGATGATGAATATTCTCAACGGTGGCAAACACGCGGATAACACCGTGGACTTCCAGGAATTCATGATTCAGCCGTGGGGCTTCGATAATTTCGCAGACGCCATGCGGGCGGGTGTCGAGATCTACCACGCACTCAAGGGGGTGCTCAAGGATCAGGGCCTGTCCACCGCGGTCGGCGATGAAGGCGGATTTGCCCCGGACCTCAAATCCAACGAAGACGCACTGAAAGTTATCGAGCAGGCCGTGGACAAGGCCGGCTACAAGTTCGGTGAACAAATCTTCGTCGCACTCGACCCGGCCACCAGCGAGCTTTGGAACGAAGCGGAAAAGCTCGGTAAGAAAGGCTACTGCTTCTTCAGCTCCAACCCCAACGAAGTCATCTCCAGTGAAGACATGGTCGGAATCTGGGCCGACTGGTGCAAGAAGTACCCCATTCGCTCGATCGAAGACGGTCTTGCCGAGAACGACTGGGACGGCTGGAAAAAGCTGACCGACACACTGGGCGACAAGGTCCAACTCGTCGGCGACGACCTGTTCGTCACCAACAAGCAGTTCCTGAAGAAGGGGATCGACTCCGGGACTGCCAACGCCATCCTGGTCAAGGTGAATCAGATCGGCAGCCTCAGCGAAACCTTTGACGCTGTGAACCTGGCGATGCGTAACGGTTACAACGCGGTACTCAGTCACCGGTCGGGCGAGACCGAAGACGCGACGATCGCTGACATCGCCGTGGCAACTAACTGTGGCCAGATCAAGACCGGCGCCCCTTGCCGAAGCGACCGAAACGCCAAGTACAACCAACTGATCCGTATCGCCGAGGAACTGGGCGACAACGCTGTTTATGGCGGAGAACTTTGGAACAAAGGGTGAGACCCCGTCATTCCAAGCGGACGCTGAATTCTGTTATCTTCATGACCCGCGTGCCGGCCACGCGGGTTTTTTCTTTGACGGGTACATACAAGGGAAGCACACATGAACGATCAAAGACTCAGGTGGGGTGTCCTTGGCTGCGGGGCGATCGCCGATGCTTTTGTCCGTGGGGTTCAGACAGGCAAAACGGGCGTCGTGAAAGTCGTCGCCAGCCGCACCTTGGATAAGGCCACTAAATTCGCCTCACCTTTCTCCATCGAACGTGCTTACGGCAGCTATTCGGATTTGCTGCAAGACTCGGAGGTCGACGCCGTATATGTCGCAACTCCACACCCGATGCACGCCGCGTGGTCGATACGCGCGCTTGAAGCCGGAAAGCATGTCCTATGCGAAAAGCCCATGGCACTGAACACTGCCGAGGCCATGGCCATGATCGAAACCGCGAGGGAACACGGCGTCCTGCTGATGGAGGCGTTCATGTACCGCTGCCACCCTCAGACCGCCCGCCTGATTGAGCTGCTAAAGGAAAAAACTATCGGCGAGATCAAGCTGATCCGTGCCAGCTTCGGTTTTGCCGCGAGTTTTAATCCCGATAGCCGATTATTCAAAAACGAACTCGGCGGTGGTGCGATCATGGATGTCGGATGTTATCCCGTCTCAATGGCCAGATTGATCGCCGGCACAGTTGACGGCCGATCATTCCGCGATCCTGTTTCCGTCCAGGCCGACGGCGTCCGAGTCGAAACCGGTGTCGACGGAACAGCGGCTGCTGTTTTGAAGTTCGAAAACGATATTATCGCAGAGCTGACGACTTCCGTACAGGTATCTCTGGACAATCAGGTCGTCATCATCGGGACCGAAGGCAGAATCGTTGTCCCCGACCCTTGGATGGCCAGTAGGGTAGAACCACGTGACGGCCTGATCGAAGTCCATGCGCGGGGGCTGGTGCAGAAGATCAAGATTCCAGCCAATCGGACCAGCTTTTCCTACGAGGCGGATGTATTTGCAACCGCGGTTTCTGATAGGCGGTGTGAAGCCGAGCCTCCTGCCATGACCTGGGATGACACCCTTGAGAATCTGAAGGTGCTTGATCGTTGGCGTGAGGCGGTGGGTGTCGTCTACGTTAGCGAAACCCCCGAAGCCCAACAAAACAAAACCGTCGCCGGCCGTTCTCTCGCTCGTAGACAGAACCATACCATGCGATACCTCCGGGTAGAAGGTGTGGATAAAGACATCAGCCAGATGCTGATGGGATGTGACAATCAGCCCACCTTTGCTCATGCGGCCGTGATGTTCGATGACTGGTTCGAACGTGGAGGGAACGCCTTTGATACCGCATACCTCTACGGCGGCGGATTGCAGGAACGGCTGCTTGGCCAGTGGATCAAGACACGCGGCGTGCGGAATGACGTTGTCATCCTGAGCAAGGGCGGCCACACGCCTTTCTGCTACCCCGAGGCAATCGCCCGTGAGCTTCAGGAATCGCTTGACCGGTTGCAGACTGACTATGTGGACCTGTATATCCTTCACCGGGATAACCCGGACATCCCGGTCGGGGAGTTCGTAGACCTGCTGCACGAACAGCGGGAAGCCGGGCGGATCGGTGTTTTCGGCGGCAGCAACTGGTCACTGGATCGTATACGGGAAGCTAATGATTACGCACGTCGAAATGGCAAGCACGGCTTTAGTGTCCTGAGCAATAACCTGTCGCTGGCTGAGATGGTCAAGCCGGTATGGACCGGCAGCAAGCATGTCTCCGATCCGGAATCCCGGGCATGGCTGGCTGAACACCGATTCCCCAACTTCGCCTGGTCCAGCCAGGCACGCGGCTATTTCCTGCCCGAATCACTGAGAATGCGATTGGGGGCGGATAATTTCCAGTGCTGGGACTCTCCCGAAAACCGGGCTCGGCGTAAGCGGGCGGAACAATTGGCCGATCAGCTTGGCGTAAGCCCCATCAATATTGCCGCCGCCTATGTCCTTAACCAACCGTTTCCAAGTTTCGCATTGATCGGTCCACGATCCATCAACGAAACCATTAGCAGCCTCCGGGCACTGGATATCCGACTCTCTGCCGAACAGATCGAATGGTTGTGGTCGGGATCGGAACCCTCTCATGCTTAATCCAAAGCTGGGTTTGCGTTATCCTTAGCACATTGTGAACCGTACACAGCGTAGTTATTCCAGGATGCGATGGCTGGGTGTTACGATCGTCGTAGCGCTCGTGCTGCTTGTTCCGGCTGTATATCTCGGTGCCCCACACATCCAACGATGGCGGCTGATGCATCAATTGCAATCCCCCGATCCGGAAACACAATCAGCTGCGCTTATTGATCTGTCCACCCGGGTAGCGAATGACTCACAGCTGTTGACTGCCATTGCGAATCGATTGGTCGACTTGAATGACAGGACCTTCATGAAAGTCGTCGATGCACTCCAGACCGCCGGCTGCTGGACTCGGGATTACATTCCTGACATGGCCTGGCTGCGTTGGATCATGGCTCTGGCCGAGTCACCCGGGGTTGAGGCGCCCAGCTATGCCGTTCAATTGCTGGCGGAGCATTCGGATCTTGCCGGGAATTGGCACTATCAAGCCAGCTTTCTGCTACTGACTGAGCACAATGAACCTGATGTCAGATACAACGCACTCTGTGCCGCGGCGGAACTCGCCGGCAGTGGGAAGGTTCCATACGCGATCGATCTGGTCAAACGACTGACACGGGACGATAACCCGGTAGTCGCCTACCATGCCGACCTGTATGCCTATCTGCTGAAAATACCGGGCAGCAGCCCGCCGGGTTGGCTGGACGAATTGCCTGTAACATCATCCGATCAGGCCTTCTCACTGGAACAGATCCGAAACCTCCTGTCCTCGGCGCACGCCCCACTGCGTGACGTGGGATGTGTGCTGGCAGTGCGTGACCTGACTAAGGATCAATTGTCTGATCTGATTCAACAGTTACTGAAAAGCGAAGACACGAATCAAGTGTTTTCCGGAGCGATCCTAAGTGGTATGACCGGCCTGCACCGAGACGACTTGAAACATGTGCTGACGTCACAAGATGAATGGAGCCATGCGGCTGTCATCCGTCTTGGACGCTGGATGCAAGGGCCTGTGACGGAACCTGATTTCCGCCCAGAGGTTCTGCTCGCAAGATCAGATGTCCCGCGATCGACCGTCATCCTAGCCCTGCTTCATGCTGGCGATCCCCTTGCATGGGAGGCATTGCTGAACCCCAAAGGCGAAGCGCCGGACGATCTGTTGACACTTCTGACCGATTTCGGCTGGTGGCGGGTGCTGAACACCTATCTACCTGAAGATGCGCCCCATTGGCATCCGACGGATGACCCGGTTCTCCAGCAACGTCAGATCGACTTCTTGCGCGACTGGCTGATCGTCTCGCGTCACGCTGTCAATATACAATCAGGCTCCCCGGCACGATCATGGCAGCACTGAAACATGGTCCCATTAACTGAAACCACTTCACACGCATAGGAATCGCATGGAAAAGCCGGCAACAAGCACTTACCCGATTCTTGATGTCATCCGTCGCCGCTGGAGCCCTTATGCTTTTTCTGATCGGCCGGTAGAACGGGAAAAACTGATGAGCCTGTTTGAGGCCGCACGCTGGTCCGCTTCGGCGTTCAATGAACAGCCGTGGCGGTTCATCGTTGCCACGAAAGAGGACCCGCCAGCATTTCAGAAGATGCTGGGATGTCTGGTGGAAGCCAATCAGGCGTGGGCCCAACATGCCCCGGTGCTGATCCTCACCGCCACACGGACGTATTTCACTCGAAACGATCACCCGAACCGGGTGCATCAGCACGATCTCGGGCTGGCTGTTCAGAACCTTATCCTTCAGGCGATGAGCATGGACCTGTTTTCACATCAGATGGCTGGGATTGATATCGACAAGGTTCGCAAGGAATACCAGATCCCGAATGATTACGAACCTCAGACCGCCATCGCCATCGGCTACGGCGCCGAACCTGATACGTTGTCGAAAGAGCAACTTGAAAAAGCTCGATCACCTCGATCGCGGAACCCATTTGAATCCTTTGTCTTCGGTACTAGCTGGGAACAGCCTTCGACGATCCTGAGTCAGAAGTAACCGAAACAACCCAGCCTGAATCACGCTGAACCGGTGGTCATGGAAAGGTGGCGAAGCTCGCGCACCGGCATGGGGGGCAACGCGTGGATGAACTTTCGGCCATAGTGTCGTGTGACGATCCGACTGTCCAGGATCGCGACACATCCCCGATCCTGTTTTGACCGTATCAGACGCCCGAACCCCTGCTTCAGCTTAAGAATCGCCTCCGGCAGCGAATACTCCACGAACGGGCTGCCGCCACGCCCCTTGATGCGCTCAGTCCGTGCCTCGATCATCGGCCGATCCGGAACCGTAAACGGCAAACGGGTGATGATGACATTCCGAAGCGACTCGCCCTGCACATCGACCCCCTGCCAGAAGCTGTCCGTACCGAGCAGTACACTACGACGGTCACCGCGGAACCGTTCCAGCAGGGCGGAGCGTTGCTCCCCTTCGCCCTGCACAAGCATCGGTATCCCTCGCTCACGCAGCGGATCGCGCAGCCAGTCAGCCATTTTCCGTAGCAATTGGTAGCTGGTAAACAACACGAACGCACCGCCGTCCGTGTGATCGATCAGTTTAAGAATAGCCGGGCATAATCGATCAAAGTACGCCGGATCATTCGGCCCCGGCATGGTTCGATCCACAATCAATTCAGCCTGATTCATGTAATCAAACGGCGATCCAAGCTGGAGTGTGTCGGCCCTTTCGCATCCCAAACGAGACTTGATGTGGGCGAACGGATCGGAACGAACAGGCTGTTCCGACTGCACTCCGTTCGAGTGTGTACCGCTCTCGGTTGACAAGGTAGCCGAGGTCATGACAACCGGTAAAGGCGTTCGCCTTGAGGTCGTGGCGTTGAACAGCCGCTCCTGCAACAGCACGGCCACCTCCACCGGCGCACCGCAAAGCTTGACGCGACCTCGCCGCCCTCTCTTCCCTTCCGAGCTTTCCAGCCAATAGACACAATCGGGTAACGTATGCTCAACCAACGCCGCCAAGTTCTCCGCCAATGCCTGCGCTCGGTCGGCGTGGCTGCCCGCCTCCAATCGGTCCGCATCATCATCCAACCGATCACGGATACGTTTCAGTGCCAGCGAGAGATCCGTCAGTACCGGGCTCAGTGGATTGTTGATCTCGATCGGCCGATCGATCCGGCCGTTGCTGCGCCCCTCATGTTCTTGCCAGTAAAGCAGGTCTTCAAAAAACGATTCCGCAGCCAGACGGGCGTTGTCGACGGCCTGAATGGCCCGGTTATACAGATCCGCATCAATTTTAAGGCGTAAAGTCGCCAGCAGCCCCTTGTGACGATGCGGGGAGTAGAGCCTCGACAGGAGGTAATCAACCTGAAAGCGACTGACCGTCACACCGAAATGCTCACAGGCTACATCCTCTATCGTGTGGGCCTCATCCAATACCACCGCGTCGTATGGCGGCAGGACACCAACCCCCTCACTGCGCATGGACAGGTCCGCAAAGAACAGGGCGTGGTTGACGACCAGCAGGTCCGCGTTCAACATGCGACGTCGGGCGGCCTGGTAGAAACATTTATCGTAGGTCGGACACAGCTTGCCCAGGCAATCTTCGGAATCACTCTGTACATCCGCCCACACCGCTGGGGCTTCAAGCATGGGCAACGTCGCCAAGGACCCGTCCTCCGTGGTGCTTGCCCATTCCAGAATCACCTGAAGGGACCGTTGACTGGCCGAGTCGTCAAACAGGTCCGCCGCCCGGTCCCATGCCCGGCTGGCACGACGAAGCGACAGGTAATTGCCCCGCCCCTTGACCAGCACCGCTGAAAACTCCTCACCGAGAACCGCTCTTAGAAGCGGGATATCCTTATGGATCAGCTGTTCCTGCAGAGCAATAGTGTGAGTGGATACCACGATCCGGGGTTTTTCATCGCGATCATCGGTGGCTAGGATCTGCTCCAGAACCGGCAGCAGATAAGCAAAGCTCTTGCCGACACCCGTACCCGCTTCGACCATCGCGACGCGACCCTGTTGCAGGCAATCACGCACGAATCGAGCCATGCGCAGCTGCTCGGGGCGGTGTTCATACCGGCTGCCCAGGCGTCGTGCAATCGGGCCGTCGGGTGACAGGATGTGTTCGGTATCGATCGGCATCGGCCACACATCATAGCCGACACACGCCCGACAGAACGATCACGCCCATGGGAACAACGGCAGCACCCATTGATACCCCAGTAACAACACAACGACGCAGATCAGTGACACGAGCGTGCCGGATCGGATCAGCGCGGAGACCGGGACTTTGCCAGTGGCAAATGCGATCGCATTGGGCGGCGTGGATACCGGCATCGCCATCGCAAACGAACAGGCTAATGCACTAAGGATGACTAAATGCACCCTTGATGCATCATTTGCTAACGCCATCACCATGGGAATCAGAACAATAGCGGTGGCGGTATGACTCATGAAATTGGAAATCACAACGGACAGAAAGACCACGATAGCCGCAAGAGCAAAGCCTTCTAAATCGGCAATAGGCAACTGGACCACATAATCCACAACATGTGTTGATTCAAATGCTTTACCAAGTGAAAGACCGCCCCACATCAGAATCAACACATTCCAGTCGATGGAATCGACATCATGTTTTCTCAAAACACCCAGTGCGGTTAAAGCCGCAGCGGCTAACAAGGCTACCGCCGGCGACGAAATGCCATGCCAGTTTCCTGTTAACCACAGAAAGATCGCTGAGCCAAAAACAGCCAGTGTAGCGCGACCTTTGGCGCTTATTTTATCGGTTGGTTTTTCCAGCGGTGGCAACTCTACATGAGGCATAGGCGGAAAAAACCAATAGAGTAGAAACCCGGCCACAATAAGCAACAGGACAGCAAGTGGAACAGCCATGAGCATCCAATCAACGAACGTGACCTCATACCCCGCCTGTCGGATAGCTGCAAGCGCCACGGCATTGGGGGGTGTTCCAATCGGCGTGCCAATCCCTCCGATGTTGGCTCCAAACGGTACGGCCAACACAACCGCACGATGAAATTGGTCGTCGGTTGGCAGTGATTTAATGAGTGGGCTGATAATGGCTAGCATCATCACCGTTGTGGCGGTGTTGCTCATCCACATGGAAAAGAAGGCTGTGATCATCAGCACACCAAATAGAAGCATTAACGGGCTGTGATTAAACGGCCTGAGGATACGGCAGGCAATGGCTCTATCAAGACCATGCTTGGATACCGCGGCCGAGAGGAGAAACCCTCCCATGAACAGGATGATGATCCCGGACGAGAAGGATTCGAAAAACACCGAATACTTAAGTGACAGAGGCGTTCCGTTCTCTGTCGGCCAGTCCGAGATGGTCGGCAGCTTCTGAGCCAACCCGCCTTTGTCCGCCAGGAACAGGATCTCCATGCCGATGATGCAAAGACTCGTGGCATAGAGCGGCAGCACCTCGGTCGCCCAGAACACCGCCGCCACGATAAAGATGGCTACGGTTCGGCGTGCCAACTCATCCATCGACTTCGGCAGCAGGTAATACGCCCCGATCGCCAGGACGGCGGTCAGCGCACAGATCACGAAACGTTTACGGTTCTGATTGGGAATAGTTGGGTTTGTTTCCATGGTCGCGCCTCGATCGCCCGGGGGACGGGCTTGGTGGGGAGCAGTAATATAGCACATCCGTGTCTTGTATGCAGTGTGATACCAGAGGCGATCAGGTCATGGCATGGGTATTTCAGCCGGCACAAGCCCTATTCCCGGGTCCGGATCGGGTCGTATCGTCATCAGACCATGAGGGGGCAGGTCGCCCGCCTGCAAGCGTCGGCGCATCGTCCGCGGTGATTGACCGTACACGCGAGAAAAGCACCGGGAAAAGTAAAGAGGATCATCATACCCACACCGATGAGCGATCTGCTTGATCGACAGGTTGGATCGAGCCAGATACGGCACAGCTGTCTGCAACTTGAGTCTTCGATAGGTGGACACGGGTGAGTGGCCGACGTGCCGACCGAAAAGGCGACAGAGGTGTTTGGCGGTAACGCCCGCGTGAGCCGCCAGCTCCTCAAGGCTGAGTTCTGCAGGAGGCTGTTGAACCAAGGCCTTGTTCATCAACCGTATTGCTCGTTCAACAGGTTCCGGCCGGTCGTGCCGTGTGCTGTCCACCTTCTGATCTTCACCGATCAGATACTCGCTGATCAATGTTTCCACCAGTCGGCAGTCATGGACACCCGGAGAAACATCAGGCCAATCCGGATGTTGTCGTATCAATTTCATGACGCGGCGATAGAGTGTGATAACAACTTCATTCACGTCGGTTCGTATGATGGGCCAGTCATGTGTTTCGGGCCAGTCGTTTGGGCGTGATTTGACATTGAAATGAAAATAAGCGTGACGAGTGTGTGATCTCGGATCCCATCGGTATGCTTCATCAAACCCCGGCCGCGCCAGTATCAAACTGCCCGGCGGCGCCTGGTAATCGATGCCATTGGCGTGATAGATGACCTGTCCTTCAAGGATCAGAACCATCTCCCAATCATGTAATGTCCGACGACTGAGTCGTTCACCCGGCCCGTAACCGGCTATCCCGCCGTATATGTAATCGAGTTCAAGCCGATATGACTTCCGAGTTTTCATGGGAATATTGTACATAATGACCCAACATATAATAAGTTGTCATAGTATTAATATGACGTATAAGATGAATTATGTCCATTTCTTTGCGATTTCGGGGTATTCTTTCCGTCTTTGGCTTTTGATAAAGTCTCGGGTGTGCAACACGATTCCAGCCAGGCAAATAGACTCTGATCTATCGTGGAAAGGACCCGCAAATATGTCGCAGATTAATCGGATCACCGCCACCCCTTCGTTTACCCTGACTCCGGACCAGGTTGGTGCGTATCATCGCGAGGGGTATCTCATAGTCGAGAACGCGTTCTCCACCAATGAGGTCGAGGCGCTTCACCGCAGCACGGTTGATATCTGTCGGGGTAAATATGGCGAGTTCCCCGGGTGGATTCCGTCACGCGATGACGAACCCGATGAAGAAGTGATCAAACGCTATCTCTGTATTCACTTCCCTCACAAAGTCTGCCCCACGATCCTCGCGTCCTTGTCACACCCGGTGATCAAGGAAGTCCTGACCGCGGTCATCGGCCCGAACGTCAAATGCATGCAGTCGATGTTATTCATCAAGGCGGCAGGCAAACCGGGGCAAGCCTGGCATCAGGACGAAGATTATATCCCCACACGCGACCGTTCATTGACCGGCGCATGGATCGCGATGGACGATGCAACCGTTGACAATGGTTGCCTGTGGGCCATCCCCGGATCGCACCGCCCCGGCATCCTTTGGCCCCAGAAATACCACTTTGACAAACGATTCGATTGCACCGAAGAATCGTATCAGTTCCCCTACTCCGACAAGGATGAAGTCCCCTTGGAGATGCCTGCCGGGTCAGTCGTGTTCTTCAACGGCTATCTCCTGCATCGTTCTCTGCCCAACCGCCAGTCCAGCGGTTTTCGCCGTTCGCTGGTCAACCACTATATGAGCGCCGAATCGCTGTTGCCTTGGCATCGTCCGGCTGAAGATGTCGGGATGGCAAAGCATGACTTCAGGGACATCGTCATGGTGGCGGGGACCGACCCGTATGCGTACAAAGGTACGGAAGACATTTCGCGTGTTTATGTCCGTCCGAGTGGTGAAGGTGGATGTGAGCGGTGGACCAAGACCAGCAAGGAAACCGTGACCCAATAAAAAAGCCGCCCTGTGAACAGGACGGCTTGAGTGGTTACCAGCTGATTGTGGTTTACTTGATTTCGCAGGTCCCGCCGACTTCCTTGATCTTCTCGGCCAAGGCTTCGGCTTCTTCCTTGGAAACTCCGGTCTTCAACGGCTTGGGAGCACCTTCGACCAGGTCCTTGGCTTCCTTCAGACCCAGGCCGGTGGCCTCGCGGACGACCTTGATGACCTTGATCTTCTGATCGCCGGCGCTGGAGAGAATCACGTCGAACTCGGTCTTTTCTTCCTCGGCTTCGCCACCACCGGCAGCACCCGGGGCCGCGGCCACGGCAACCGCACCGGCGGCCGGCTCAATGCCGTACTCTTCCTTCAGGTAGTTGCCCAGATCGACCGCTTCCTTGAGTGTCAGACCGACGAGCTTGTCACCCAACTCTTTGATTGCGTCTTCTGCCATGATTCCAATTTCCTTCTGTCTATACGATCCACCCGAGAGGCCGCAGCCCTGTGCCGCGGTTTAACCCCGAAGGGCCAGTCGGATGCGATGTCCTGTGCGTAACCGTCGGGCGAATCGATCGCCGACGGGGATACTCAACTCGCCTTCTTGATTTCTTCGCCCTTCTCCAGCTTCTCCTGGATAGCCTTGATGATCGAGGCCACCTTCTTGCCCGGGCCGGTGATCGCCCCGACCAGGTTCTGTGCCGGTGTGAGCAGAATCTGGACGACCTGAGCCTGAGCCTCTTCCTTGGTCGGATACTTGCTCAGGGCTTCGATCTGATCCGGGCCGAAGACGATGCCTTCCATCAAGGCACCGCGGAACTGCATCGACTTGAGCGTCTTGGCCGCCTCGATCAATTCACGGGCCACGGAAACCACACTGGCATCCTCAGAGACCGGATACACCATGGCGCTGGGGCCGTCCAGCAGGTCGTTCAGCGGCGCCAGTTCGCCGGCTTCGAAGGCCTTGCGGGCGAGGCTGTTCTTGACCACGGTGATCTTGATGTGCTTCTTGGCCAGATCGGCTCGCAGCGAGTTCGTCTGGTTGCTGTCGATGCCGCGGATGTCCACCACGACGCCGCCATTCAAGCCTTCGAAGCGTTTCTTGTAGGATTCAACGATCAGGTTTTTGACCGGTTTGCTCATGATTAAGCCCCTTCGGGCGGTCGCGGCCGAACCGCGACAGCGGTGTAATTACGGGTTAGGAAGCCACCTCGACCGGAACGCCGGGGGTCATCGTCGCCGACAGCGAGATGGACTTGATGTACTGCCCTTTGGCACTCGACGGCTTGAGCCGACTGATGTGCTTGATGAACGCCTGGGCGTTTTCCTCAAGTTCCTTCTCGCCGAAACTGTGCTTGCCGATTGCCGCGTGGATGTTTCCGCCGGAATCGTTGCGGAATTCTACCTTGCCCGCAGCGTATTCCTTCACAGCTTCGGCTACGTTCGGGGTGACCGTGCCGCTCTTGGGCGAGGGCATCAGGCCCTTCGGACCCAACACACGCCCGAGCTTCGAGACCACACGCATCATGTCCGGGCTGGCGACCGCCACATCGAAATCGAACCAGCCGTCTTCGATCTTCTTGACCAGTTCTTCGCCCCCGGCCTCGATGGCACCGGCGGCCTTAGCTTCTTCCACTTTATCCGGCGTGCAGAACGCGATCACACGTTTGCTCTTGCCGATCCCATGCGGCAACGACACGGAACCTCGGATCATCTGATCCGCCTGTTTCGGGTCGATACCCAAGTGCATGCACAGCTCGACCGTCTGATCAAACTTAGTCGGCTTGAATGCCTTGACCCGTTTGACCGCCTCGGCCAGAGGCAACGGCCCGACGCCTTTCAGCGACGCTTTGTCTGCCGCGTAACGTTTACCCTTCTTGGCCATCAATCACCTGCCTTTCGACTACCCGTAAATCACGGGCGGGTCTCCCACGGTTCCAGGCCCGTGGTAAGCCTGTGTGTATTGCCGTCTCAGCCCTCGACCGTGACTCCCATCGACCGGGCTGTACCTTCGAGGGTCCGCATCATGGCTTCGATGGAATGGCCGGTCAGTTCCTTGGCCTTTTCTTCAGCCATGGCCTTAAGCTGTTCACGGGTGATCTTGCCGACCTTCTCCTTATTCGGCACACCCGAGCCCTTCTCGATCCCGGCAGCGTCTTTGATCAAGACCGCAGCGGGCGGGCTCTTGATCTCGAACGTGAAAGAACGGTCTTTGTAAACCGTGATCACGCAACCGACGACCTTGCCGTTGAGGTGACGGGTGGCGTCGTTGAACTGCTGGATAAACTGCCCGGGATTCACACCGTTGGCACCCAAGGCGGGACCGATCGGCGGTGCGGGGGTCGCCTGACCACCCGGGGCCTGGATCTTGAACTGAGTGGTAATCTCTTTCTTAGCCATAATCTGGCTCCTGCCATGCTTTGGACGTCATGGGGGGCCGACCACGGGAACAGCCCCCGCGGACCGGCGAGCCGGGCATCATAACAAAGTCCGATCCGTCATGCCAACCTACCCATACAGGGCCACGCCCCGGCCAACTTTCCGCAGTCGCACCGCCTTGGCCGCTTGACATAGCCGGTCTTGGCGATAACCTTGGCCGCCTGACGGGTTTGCTGGCTATCTCAAACCCGACAGCCAACCCTTTGGGATGGCTCAAGGCCAGGTAGCTCAGTTGGTAGAGCACCGCACTGAAAATGCGGGTGTCGCCGGTTCAAGTCCGGCCCTGGCCATTTCCCACCCCTCTCTTTGGAAACTGGAATCCTATTACCGAGTGACCACCGTCAGCTCGAACCCGTTCCCTACAGGTACATCGCAACTGGACACGCCGGGCTTGGACCGTAGTGCGTCGAGAAAACCGGCCAGCTCATCCGGATGGGTATGTGTGTTGTCGGTGACCAGTACCGCACGTTCCGCCAGCCGATTCCAGACAGCATCAAGGTAGGCTGGGCTCTGCTCTTTATCCGCATCAAGGAACACGAAATCAAACGGTTGCTCGGGATAGATATTCTTAAGCACGTCTCGTGCATCCCCTTGATACAGCGTCACATGGTTGATCAGGCCGGCGTCTGACAGATTGGCGGTCGCCGCCTTGATCTTTTTTTCACTGATGTCGATAGCGTGGACATGGCCGCCGTGTTCTCTTGCCGCAGCCGTCAGGTGCAGCGTGGAGAACCCGTAGGACACACCGATTTCACACAAAGATCGAAATCGGCCGATGCGAACGATCTGAGCAAGCAGCCGTGCTTCATCTCTCGGGATCTGCCAGTGGTCATCCACTTCGTTCCGCAACCTGTCCACGCGATCAATCACCCGCTCAATCGTTTCCTCGAACATGCCGATCTCCTGATCTGCCTAAAGCAATAGCGATGCACGCATCATACCCCGGCATCACGTCGACAGGCTGGTGATGTGCCTGTTTCTGCTGATACAGTAGAGCCATGCCGGACGAACAGGCCGACAGGTTGACACCTGAAATGGTGGTCCGGGCGTACTGCATCGGTGCGTTTCCCATGGCAACATCACGCCACGGCGAAATCCACTGGTACAGCCCCGACCCTCGCGCGGTGCTGCCCCTGGAAGAATCACGATTCAAAATACCGCGATCATTGCGTAAGCGCGTCACCGCCGGCCAATTTCAGATCACGACCGACCTGGCGTTTGATCGTGTCATCCGATCCTGCGCCGAACCTCGTCCCGGCTCGTCAGACACCTGGATCAACGATGAGATCGTTGATGTTTACACCCGGTTACACGAAGCCGGGCTGGCACACAGCGTTGAGGCCTGGACCGGGCCGGATAATCATCAACTGGTCGGCGGGCTGTATGGCTTAGCCTTAGGCAGCGCGTTCTTCGGAGAATCGATGTTCAGCCGGGTCACCGACGCGTCAAAAGTCTGTCTGGTCCACCTGGTCCGCGAGCTTCGCAGCCGTGGATTTACCTTGCTGGATGTCCAGTTCACCAACAGACACCTTGAACAGTTCGGCGTATATGAAATACCACGACAGGAATACCTGGCGCAACTGGAGGTTGCCCTGCACTCTCACCCACTTTGGTAGCCGCCATCCATAAAAAAGCGGCAAC
>CAZJCN010000021.1:0-19813 GCA_964544195.1 uncultured Phycisphaeraceae bacterium
CGTTGCCGGTATCGACGATGACGCCGTTGCCGTTGACCATCACGCCCGGGGCGAGATCTTCAAACGAGTACAGCGTTGATGCCGACGCCGCCTGCCCATAGGCGGCTACCGCGATCGTGGTGAGGAAAGATGCTTTGCGAAACATGTGGACCTCCTAAAGTGGCATAAAATAAAAAGCCGATTTTGATACCCAAACCACTAACGAAAAAAACGGTGGCTCTCACTTAACAAACCACCGCGAGAAGTCTGCTCCATCGGCGCCGTCGCAGCGTCACCATCGCGCTGAAGCCAAACAATGCCAGGCTGGCCGGCTCGGGGACGGCGTTTGCGGTCGGGGGCGTGCCGGCGTTCCAGTTGCCCAGGACGGTGTTGAGGTCCTCGATGCCGACGAATCCGTCGCCGGATGGATCGCCGACCGAGGGGTCACCGGCGGTGACGTTCTGGTTCCAGTTGCCTAGGACGATGTTCAGGTCGGCGATGCCGACGAACCCGTCGCCGTCTAAGTCGCCAACCACCCCCACGATGCCTTGGATGAAAGCGATATCGGTGGCGTCGATGACCCCGTCTGCATTGGTATCGCCGTCCGACCAGCCGCCAGCATTACCGAGGTTGTTCTGAGCGATGGCTAAGTCGTCGCCATCAATATCACGATCCAGGTCAACGTCACCCACCGAGGTGAGCAGATAGGAACTGATATAAAAGGAAGCATCATCGCCGTCGACGTCGCCGTCGAAATCATAGTCGTAATAACTGCCGACCGAACCGCTGAAATTGGCGTAGATGGCGTCGATATCGGCCCCTGTGCCCTTACCGATCCGCAGATCGTCGATCATCCAGTTTGCGTTCATGCTTTGGGTGTTAATAGTCTGGATGCCTGTGATCTCGGGGGTGTTTTCGGTGGAATACGGTGTGAAGAGGATTTCGCGGGTCTGATGCATTGATTTCTGTGCGCCGTAAGCCAGCAGATTCGTGCCCGTCTCATCCAAGATGCGGTACTGCGCATCGACCGACTCCGGGTCGGTTTCCACGTTGAAAGCCGGCAGGTAGATTTCGGCGGTGTACCATGTATCCAAGTTCAGTGTCGTGATCTGGCTCTCCCAAAGCAGGGAGTCGGGCGAGGTGCCGAAGGGACTGACGTAGCCGTCCGCCCAAAGGTCGAAGGTGCCGCCCCCGATATTGCGGAAGCCGATCGAAGCGATATTGTTTACCCAAGGCCCGTCGTCGATAGTGCCATCATTAAT
The DNA here is from genome assembly GCA_964544195.1 of uncultured Phycisphaeraceae bacterium. GTDB lineage: Bacteria > Planctomycetota > Phycisphaerae > Phycisphaerales > Phycisphaeraceae > CAZJCN01. The sequence goes on from CAZJCN010000021.1 coordinate 1,242, forward strand.
CAGGTTTCTGTAGAAACTGATGTGGAAGCCGCTACCCGACCCGAGGGACCCCGTGCTACTGTCGATGCGGAACTTGACGGTCGAGACGGCCATGCCCCCACGTGGGGCGTCGGGTTCCTGCCCGGTGGACATGACGGTGAAGGCCTCGGTGCCCTGGTTCCCGTCACGGGTGAGTTCCAGAACCTTGTTCCCGCCGCCAAGATCGGTGATGACCGTTGACGCGCCCGAGGCCGGGCCCCACTGACCGCTGTAGGTGACCGGGGGGGGCGCGGTGTTGTACAGCATGGTAGCTTTATCTGGGTTGCTCAGTCCGCTGACCGAAACCAGGTCGCCCGTACCGGTCGCAAGGCTGTTGTAATCTTCATTAAATACCCAGTTCACGGCCCAGACAGGCGTAGCGAATATCGCCAACGCGGTGGGCAGTAGGCACGCGGCCAAGTATCGACGCGGACGGATGTTCATCACTCTTTCCTCCTAAGTGTGAATAGGTTCCGAAATTCGCGATGCTGCGTGGGTCGGCTTTTTTAATCGTTAGGATCGCGTGTCCACATACCGCCCACATTACCGTAGGGATTGGCCATCGTTCCTATCTTGTCGTAGTCGTAGGTTTCCCGAGTGCCAAGTGTTTCGGCGTGACCGTCCGAAAATGCATAGTTGAACTTACCGTTGACCGACTCGAGCGGGTCGCCGATATTGCCCGAGCCGCCATGCGGCATATGTTCGACTTTGGCTTGAGTTCCACCGTTAAGCTGGCGGTAATTGAAGTATTGCCAACCGGGCTCGACGAGATAACCCGATGCGCCGTCGACACCGCCGGGATAATTGCGTTCGTTGTGCTGTTCGCTGAGTAGAAGTGTGCCTGAGGGGACGGGTACGTTGTAGGCAAGATTAGCTTGCCAGGTTTTTTGTATCCCCTTAGCCCAGGTGTTTCCCGCCATGCCCCGGGTCACTTGCTGTTCGGGGGTTTCCTCGCCGACAAACGGGAATTGCCCCATGACCATCAAATAGCTCCGCACCCCGTAGTTACCGGAGTTGCCGGGCACGCGTTGGATATCGTCTGCCGGGCATACAAGAACGGCGGCCTGATACTTCTGGTAAAGGGGAATCTCGAGCGAGTCGGCGTACTTCACCTCGTCGGGCATGGGGTTGCCGATATACTCGGCAATCAGGTCGTCGTAGGTCAACTGCCCGGCGGCGCCGCCGGGGATGTCCGGCGCGTTACCACGGGAGTTATAGGGGACAAACTCTTTGTTGTCCGTAGCGTATGTCATGCATCCGACACCGAGCTGACGGACGTTACTCATACAGGCGGCTCTTTGTGCGGACTTGCGTGCGGCACCCAAAGCGGGCAGCAGGATACCCACCAAAAGTGCAATGATGGAGATCACTACAAGTAACTCAATGAGTGTAAAAGCTCTAGAAATATAGTGCATTTGCTTCTCCAATCAGCGTTGCTCGTTATTAAGCGTGATTAAAGGCCCAACTACGCGTATCGGGCTTTGTTAATACGGCGACTCGCCGTCAAGCGGGTCGCCGGTAGGTTCAGGGGTCAGCGGCGACGGAGCATAGCCAAGCCGCCCAAGCCGAACAGCGCCAAGCTGGCTGGTTCGGGCACGATGTTGCCGTCATAACGGATGTTGTCGATTACATAATTGCCGGCCACACCCGCGTCCTTGTTGGAATACATCCCGAGTTCCAGCGGTTGGCCAAGATTGATCGCACTTTCGATATTGGCTTTCTCGGTGGCGGTGAGGATGTAGGTGACCGAGTACTGCCCGGTACCTGCGGGGGTCTGGTCGATATACTCGCCGATGGTATTGCTGAGTTGGAAGAACTGGGATGTTGCCTGGTTATACATGCCGAAGCTCAGGCCGTTGTATGAACCGCTGCTCCCCGGGGCACCTTCGAAGTACCAGTCGGCTTGAAAGCCGTTGATGGTCGAGCCGGGCCCGAAGTAGTTATTCAGGATGATGTGACCTAGCTTGTCGTAGCCGCCGGTCGAATTATCCAGGCGCAGGGCCTGAACGCCATCAGTGATCCCGTTACCAGTGTTCACGATGATGCCCGCCCCGTTGAGCGAGCTGCCAACTCCAAAACCCTCGAACGATTCCAAGAGACCGACCGCACCCATGGCCGACGGTGAGGCGACCAACATGGCCGCAACAGCGATAGCCGACAATTTTTTCAACATTACTTTCTCCTCCAATAAAGGGTTGTGAAACATCTGACAGGGGGCACGCACCCCACCAAAGTTACGCGTTGATGACCGCTCGATTCATTGAGACGGACGCCGTCTTGCCGCATGTGTTATTTCCGCAACGGCTTGGCTATCTTTACTTGTTCGGGGGCCGGGCCGGTCGATTCACGTACGACCAGTTCGGGTTTCATCGGCCTCGGCTCCAACTCGTGTGTGTTGTCACCCTTTTCGATCTGTGCGAGCAGTTGCCTCGCGGCCTCGCGGCCCATATCACCGAACGGCATGCGTACGGCGGTCATCATGGGCCTGCACCAGGTAAGTCCCATCTCGTCGCCCATCGCGAGAATGCTGATATCTTTGGGGCAATTCAGGCCGAGCGACCCCAAGTGGTGCAGCGTACTCTCCACTGCACGGCAGGGGTGGTTAGCGATCAATGCGGTCGGCCGGTCATCCGTGGCGAGAATATCTTTGTAGATGTTGTAGTAGGCCTCCGGCGATTCGTCCGCGGCGGAGCACTCGGGCATGATGTCGATCAATGCGTCTGCCAGCCCGGCTTCCTTAAGTGTCTGAACGATTCCCTCCCGCCAATACTCGACCATGTGTACGGGCCAGCGGGCTTGTTCGCCGGTCGAGGAATGGATAAATCCGAACCGGCGGTGGCCAAGCGCCAGAAGGTGGCGTGCGGCGATGGCGCCGGCCTTACGGTGGTCGGGCATCACTGAGACGATCTGTTCACGGGACGGGGCATTGATAATGACCGCCGGCAGTTGGCTCTGGCGGACGATCTCCAATTCTTCAGGCTCGATGTGGTAGTCGATAATTAGGCCGTCGAAACGGGCGTCTGTGAAGTCCCGTCCGCGCGAGCCCTTGGCGACGCGAACGAAGACCAAGTGGTAGCCGGCTTCACCGAGCGTCTCGACCAGGCCGTCCAACATGTTCTGATCGTGCGTGCGGGTCTCTGGCTTATCCGTGCTGAGTATGCCGATCATATGAGTCCGTTTGGTCTTAAGAGCCCGTGCACGCCAGTCGACGCGGTAGCCCATCTGCTCCGCAACCTCTCGTATGCGTTTGGCCTGTGCAGCGGAACGGGGCCAGCTGCCTTTGACCTTACCCCGTAGCACCTTCGAGACTGTCACCGTTGAAACACCGACGACGTCCGCAATGTCCTGCAATGTTGCCATATGTAGTTATGCTAAAAACAGTTAGAGGTAACCAGCCGAGCCTGATTTGGTGCGAGAGCACCTAATTGCTTAACGATAAATATATTCATCGTTGAGCTTGTTTATCGATTAACATTTGCTAGTATAGTCACCGACCTGACGTTTGCAAGGATTTTTTTGAGATAAACGAGATTAAGGAATTGCCTATTTGTGATCCCGGATCGGTCCCAAACACTCAAATTGAACATAAATTAATAATTGTGAGTACATTATGAATCTTAGTTTTCGCCACATCCACCTCGATTTTCATACTTCCCCGGACATCCAGGCCATCGGGCGGGACTTCGATCCCGCCGAGTTCGCCAAGACCCTGAAAAAGGCTCATGTGTCCTCCATTAATTGCTTTGCGCGGTGTCACCACGGGTATCTTTATTACCCGTCCAAGGTCAATCCCGAGCGTATCCACCCGCACCTGGAGCGGCCCAACTTACTGCCCGAGCAGATCGAGGCCTGCCATCGGGAAGGGATCCGCGTTCCGATCTATATCACGGTGCAGTGGGACCAGTTCACCTCGGACCGCCACCGTGACTGGCTCATGATTGACGAGCACGGCACGCCCATCGGCAACGGGCAGGACTGTGGGGCTCTGCAGCCCGGTTTCTACCGCAGGCTCGACGTTTCACATCCCGGGTATATCAGCTTCCTCGAAAACCATGTGCGCGAGGTCTTTGCCACCATGCCCGTCGACGGCCTGTGGTTTGATATCGTCGTACCCTACTTCTCGTACGCAAAGCACTGGCTTGACGGGATGGACAACGCGGGTTTGTGCGTCACCAACCCCGACCACCGCACCCGCTACGCCCGTGACGTCATCGACCGCTTCAAGCTGAGGATGACCGAGTTTGTCCGGTCGCTGCCCGAGTACACCGATGAGTGCACCATCTTCTACAATGCCGGGCACGTTGGCCCGAGGCACCGAAGCTCATCGGAGGCCTACACGCATTATGAGTTGGAGTCGTTGCCGGGCGGCGGGTGGGGCTACATGCACTTCCCCGTTGCACAGCGGTACGCGCGCGGACTGGGCAAGCCGACGCTGGGTATGACCGGCAAGTTCCACTCCTCTTGGGGCGACTTTCACGGGTACAAGAACGAGGCCGCGCTGGAGTTCGAGTGCTTCAACATGCTAGCTCTGGGCGCCAAGACCTGTATCGGCGACCAGTTGCACCCGCGCGGCAGGCTGGATCCGACAACTTACGAGCTGATCGGCGGGGTGTTCAGTCAGGTCGAGGCCAAGGAACCCTGGTGTAAGGACGCGAAGGCGGTCACGGAGATCGGCGTGATGATCCCCGAGGAGTTCCAGCGTGGCGAGGGTGTTTTCCACGACCAGGAGCAGAGCCAGGGCCGGACCGATTTTGGGGTGGCCCGCATGCTGCAGGAGCTTGGGCATCAGTTCGACATGATCTCCAGCGACCGCGAATTCGGGGCTTACAAGGTTATCGTGCTTCCGGACACGATCCCGGTGGACCATGCACTTGCGGAAAAACTGCGTGGTTTCGTGAACGCCGGCGGCTCGCTGCTGCTCTCGCACCGGTCGGGGCTGACGCCTGAGGGTGACAGATTCGCGGATCCATTGTTCGGTGTTAAGTTGGTGGGTGACGCCTCGTATCAGCCCGACTTCCTGCGCCCGGGCGAGGCGTTGATGGCGGGACTGTCCGACACCCGATATGTGATGGCGCAACGCGCCGTGGAGGTCAGGCCCCTGGCTGGTACCGAAGTGCTCGCGGAGACCGAGCGTCCCTATTTTAACCGCACATGGCGGCACTTCTGCTCACACCAATACGCGCCGACCAGCGGCGAGGTCGTCTACCCCTCGGTCGTTCGACAGGGCCGTGTGATCTACCTTGCGCATCCTGTCTTCCGGATGTACAACTACGAGGCGTGCCGGTGGATCAAGCGCATCGTCAGCAACGCGATCGACCTGCTGATGCCGCAGCGCCTGGTCGTTCACAACGGCCCTTCGTCACTGATCGTGACACTCAACGAACAGATCGCCGAGTCGCGTTATGTGATGCACCTTCTGCACTACATACCGGAACGCCGGGGCGAGGCGTTCGACGTGGTGGAAGACGTGATCCCGCTCTACGACCTCACACTTACGGTTCGCCCGCCCAAGGCCGTGAGCGCCGTCAGGCTCGTCCCGGGGGGCGACGTGTTAAAGATGGAAGACGACGGCGTTGGCGGTGTGCGGTTTACTGTGCCCAAGCTCGAAGGGCATCAGATGGTCGAGCTGGCCTGGCGTTGACAGTGGGTCACGCTCGTGAGGGATTTGACGAGCGACATTGCCCCCGTCACGGGTCGGATCGCTAAGCGGTTGCCGCCGGCGCGTACCGTCTTGCTTCCTGATTGAATGAGATATAACCACACTTTCAACTGATCGGTCACCATGCGTTTTCACAACTACAACATTGTCGAGCGTTACGAGAAGAACCCTATCCTGACAGGAAAGGACTTCCCGGACGAGTACCACATTATCCATGTTTTCAACTCGGGCATCGTCAAGCACGAGGGCCGGTATATCATGGTGTGTCGCTGCGAGGATGCGGGTCTGAAGGCATATTTCTGGATCGCCGAGAGCGACGATGGGTTGTCGTTCACGCCCCGCCCGGAGCCCATCGCGATGCCCGAGGACGACCCGATGTACCGTAAGTACGCGGAGATCAACATCTACGACCCGCGCATCACGAAGCTGGGCGACACCTACTACCTGATGCACGCGGCGCACAGCCGGTACGACTGCCGGGGGGCGTTACAAAGCACGAAGGATTTTGAAACATTTAAATGGCACGGGTTCGTGACGGACGCGGGCAACCGCAACTGCGTTCTTTTCCCGGAGAAATTCGGGGACATGTATGTCCGGCTCGACCGCCCGCTGACGACGTGGGACTCGGGCGACATGTGGATCAGTTATTCGCCGGACCTGATCCACTGGGGCGGGGGCGATTGCATACTGCCCAAGTCGCGTGTGCCGTGGGCCTGGAACAAGGTCGGCGCGGGGGCGGTGCCAATCAAGACCGAACGCGGCTGGCTGAACATTTTTCACGGCGTCCGTAGCCAGGCCAAGGCCCACCTGATCTATCAGCTGGGTGTCTGTCTGCACGATCTGGATGACCCCAGCAAGATCATCGCGTTAAGCCGTAAGCCGATCCTAACACCCACGATGGACTATGAATTACACGGGCAAACGCCCAGCGTCGTCTTCACCGCGGGCGTTGTCGCGGAAGATGACGGGAGCATCAAGCTCTACTATGGCGGCGCAGATACGGTTCAGTGTGTCGGTTTCACCACGATAAGCCGGTTGCTCGATCTGTGTTACGAAGCTTGATCGCAATACTAACAAGGCGCGAAAATGATGGTACCTGACACTCTTGAATCGTGTGACCAGGCTGCCCGTCGGGCGGGATTGTTCATGGCGGGTGTGTGCCTGATTCTTTCCGCCGGTTTCGGGTCGGCCGCTGGGTCGGCACCGGCTCCGTCATCGCCTGCGCGCGCGGCGGAGGTGACCGGAGAACTCAAGCGTTGGCACCCCGTGACGCTTACGATCCATGGCCCTTGGGCCGAGGAATCCGATCCGTCTGTCAATCCGTTTACAGACTACCGGTTTGAGGTGATCTTCAAGCCACCCGCGGGCGAGAGGGCCTATCGTGTTCCGGGTTACTTCGCCGCGGATGGCGACGCGGCAAACACGTCGGCGACGTCCGGTGACTGTTGGCGTGCGCACCTAAGCCCGGACACGGTTGGCATATGGAATTACCGCGTGCGTTTTGAAAAGAAGTCCGGCGTTGGTGACGGCGGGTATCAGGCCTTGGCCCCTTGGGACGGGATGTCCGGGCGTTTCGAGATCAGTGAAACCGACAAGGCCGGGCCGGATTTCCGCGGCCGGGGCCGGCTGGAATACACCGGCGGGCACCACCTGCGTTTCGCGGGTGACGGGCGGTACTTCCTGAAGGTCGGCGCAGACTCGCCCGAGACGTTGTTGGCTTACGTTGATTTTGATAACACGTTCACCCGCCGGGGGTGGACACGGCTGAAGACCTGGGCACCCCACGTCCGCGATTGGCGTGAGGGCGACCCGACATGGCAGGACGGTAAAGGCAAGGGTCTGATCGGCGCGATCAACTACCTGGCAGACGCCGGGGCCAACGCCATGTCTTTCATCCCCTATAACCTGGGCGGTGATGGCGACAACGTCTGGCCCATGGTCGACCCCGGGGACAAGCTCCGCTATGACTGCTCCAAGCTTGACCAGTGGCGGATCGTTCTGGAACACGCGCAGACCCGCGGCGTATTCCTGCATTTTAAGCTGCAGGAAACCGAGAACGACGACGGCAGGCATCCTGAACACAACGGCGCGGTCCCCGCGGCGCTCGACGGCGGGGAGTTGGGCCCCGAGCGCAGGCTCTACCTCCGTGAGATGATCGCCCGCTTCGGATACAACCTGGCGCTAAACTGGAACCTCGGCGAAGAAAACTCCCAGACCCCCGCACAACAGCGGGCCATGGCCGACTATATCCGCGACACCGATCCTTACGGACACCCCATCGTCATACAGACCTTTCCGCACGAGCAGGATCAGGTATACACGCCGCTGTTGGGCCGGGGCTCGGCGCTGACGGGAGCCTCACTACAGAACCTGTGGAGTGATACCCATGAACGGACCCTGCAATGGGTCCGGGCGTCGGCTGCGTCCGGTCGACCCTGGGTCGTCTGCAACGATGAGCAGAACCATTGGACCACTGGTACGCCGCCGGACCTTGGCTACGAAGGCTACGACGGAACCGACAAAGATGGCCAACCCGTTCAGACCACCGACGATATCCGCCAGCAGGTATTGTGGGGCAACCTCATGGCGGGGGGCGCGGGTGTTGAGCACTACTTCGGCTACGACCTGCCGCAGTCCGATCTGTTCTGCGAGGACTGGCGTAGCCGCGAGCAGACGTGGCGTTACGGCCGGATCGCCATCGATTTCTTTCAAGGCTACGACATCCCGTTTTGGGAGATGACCAACCGCGATCAGGCCGTCGGTGTTCCCGCGGAAGGGCGGATACTCTACTGCCTGGGCCGTGACAACGGCCCCTACCTTGTCTACCGGACCCTTGAGGGGGCTATCGTGCTGGACCTTCGGCATGAAAGCGGGGCGTTTGTGGTCCGCTGGTTCAATCCCCGCGCGGGCGGACCTCTGATGGTGGGCAGTGTGGACCGTGTTTTCGGCGGCGCGTGGGCCGATCTGGGCCAGCCGCCTGACGACCCGCAAGCCGATTGGCTGGCGGTGGTCCGTCGTGACGAGACGGGCACACGCCGTTGACGGTTAACCCGGGCCATCTCACTGTCGTAACGTGTGTTGATGCCGGGGATAACGCTTGCCGCGGGCGGTAGAATCGTGGCGCTTAATACGGCTCAACGTGTCGGTTTTACAGCCGGTGACCGGCCCCCGACGGTTGAGCGGAACCCTGACCTGACACCGCGGATACAGTATGTCACACACCCGCCAACCCAACATCCTCTTGATATACACGGATCAGTGGCGCTATGACGCCTTGGGTTGTGCCGGCAACAGCGAGGTCCACACCCCCAACCTCGACCGTCTCGCCTCACGCGGCGTGCGGTTCACGCATTGCTTTGTGCAGCACCCGCTGTGCATGCCCTCACGCTTGAGCATGTTGTCCGGCCGGTACCCGTCGAGCCTGGGTGTGACGCACATGGGCGTGCCCGTCCCGGAGGACGCCGAAGTTTTGCCCCGCATGCTCGGCCGGCACGGGTACCGCACGGCCAACCTCGGTAAGCTCCACTTCCTGCCCCACGCCAACCGTGACCACCGCAAGCCCCACCCAGCCTACGGCTTCGACCACACCGAGATCAGCGACGAGCCGGGGGCCTACCCCGACGCCTATTACCATTGGGTTGCGCGTCATTTCCCGGATCAGTTGCCGCTGATATCTCAGGTCGCCAATCCGCCCGCGTCGGTAGTCTGGCGCGACATTATGCAGATACACGACGGCATCGATCGGCCGGAGGATTTCGACCCGTACCGCACGCGGACCTACACCGCAGACGCCGGCACCACACACTCCGCTTTCGTCGCCGACCGGACCCTGGACTACCTGCGGGTGAGGGCCCGGGACGGAAACCCGTTTTTGTGCATCAGCGGTTTCTATAACCCGCACTGCCCGCTGGTCGCGCCCGCGAAGTACCTCGATCTTTATAAAGACCGCGAGATCACGCCGCCGGAATTCCCGCCCGAATTACAGGCCAAGCGCTTAGAGCTGGGGTTGACCGACGAATACCTGATCCAGGCAAAGATCGGCTACTACGCGATGATCTCGGAGGTTGATGACCACGTCGGGCGTATCCTGTCTCAGTTGGACGCGACGGGCCTGGCGGATAACACGCTGGTCGTGTTCACCAGTGACCACGGCGAGTTTCTTGGCGAGCACCTGCGCTGGGGCAAGAGCTACCCGGTGCCCGACTGCGTGATGCGTGTGCCGCTCCTGGTTGCCGGCGCGGGTGTTCTCCACCCCGGGCGGTGTTACGACGGTATCGTGGAGGCGGTGGACATCGTGCCCACGCTGTTATCCTGCGCGGGCCTGCCGATCCCGCCAACGATCGAGGGGCGTTCGCATGCGGATGTGCTTGCCGCTGACTCTGCCAGTGACACCCACCAAGCCGCGCTGTGTGAGGACACGGAATGGAAAGCGTTGCGTTCAGGTGATTACCGCTATCTGATCCATCGGGACGGTCGGGAGGAACTTTTTGCGGTCAATGAGCCGTTTGGTGAATACCGGGATGTCTCGGCTCAGCCCGCACACCGTAGCGCACTTTCGGACATGCGTCACAAGCTCCTGGTCAAGCTTCATCGTAAAGAACGCCCACTGGAACGTACCTGGCCGTATTGAGCATCATCTTTGGGAATCATGGAGGCGCGTGTGGCATTGACCCGGCCGCCGAATGTCATACTGATCATGACCGATCAGCACCGCGCGGATGCTGTCGGATTTGCAGGGAACCCACTCGTCAACACGCCCAATCTCGATGCGCTGGCTGAGGGCGGTTGTGTGATGAGGCGCGCCTGGACCCCGATCCCGCTTTGTATGCCGGCCAGGAGTTGCCTGATGACCGGCCGCTATCCCGGATCACTCGGACTGACGGACAACCAGATGATCCTCGGTCCAGAGTTTGAAACCCTCCCGGGCTTGCTTCGGCAACACGGTTACTCATTAGCGCTGTTTGGCAAGAACCATTGTTTTACCCGGGACGCCCTCGCTGAATGGGATGCTTGCGAGGTTTACGGCATCCATGGCAAGGAGGCAGATGCCTCACGCAGCACTCCGACGGCAAACGACTTGGCAGTGACCGTTTGGCGAAGCAAAACGATCCCTTACTTCGAGGCCGCGGTCCATCATCCACAGCCCGGCTTACTTGAAGACGACCCGGCTGTCAGGCAGACGGACGAGGCGATCGGGTTTCTTTCTGACACGAGTGACCGCCCGTTTTTTATGTACCTCAGCTACGAGGCACCGCACTTTCCGTATGTGTTGCCCGAGCCGTGCTTCAGCAAGACCAGGCCAGAGGATATGCCCGGTCCGGGGGTCTGCGTGAATCCGGACACGTTGACCCCGGCACGGCTGCGCGCCCAGTGGTACGGGTTATCCCTGGATCGCGCCACCGATGACGATATCCGTCGCATTCAGGCAACATACATGGGTATGATCGAGCTGGTGGATACGCAAATCGGGCGTGTGATTGATGCGTTGCGCCGAACGGGTAAGCTGGATCAGACGCTGATTGTTTTCTGTAGTGACCACGGCGACTTCTGGGGTGAACGCGGTCTGATTGGCAAGAGCACCGTGTTGTATGAATCGCTTCTGCGCGTGCCCTTAGTGTTTCACGGTCCGGGGGTCCCGAGAGGTGTGGCGTCTGACGCCGCGGTAGACCTGACCGATCTGGCGCCCACCATACTGGAACTGCTGGGGCTGGCTCCGATGAGTATGTCTCAGGGACGGAGTTTCGCCGGCTGCCTTCGTGATCCGGGCCGGGAACACAGGCGGTACATCGTGGCCGAACACGCGTTCGGCCGGGCGTCGGGTTCCACGCGCGACGAGATCAATCACGCGATACAGGATCGAGAGCGATTTCGTGCCAGGCACGGCGAGTCGTGGTTCCTTGATCTGTTGCGCGGTGAAACCTGGTCGATCCTGGACACACGAAGCGGGCTGAAGTGGATCGGACATGCGGCGGACAAAGATGAGCTATACGATCTCAAACATGATCCCCGGGAGTCGACAAACCTCATCAATGAGCCAGCCTACACTGGTGAGGCCGACAGGTTAAGAGAATTACGCCGGTCTGTGGATACGGCACATCCCGATGTATTCGCCATACTAGGTGAAGAGTCATCCTTCGGTCACACGCGATACTCTGATTCCCCTGCGTATCTGGCGGATAAAATCCAAAATTAAGTGAGTTGAAATGATATGCCCAAGATGACCGAATCGAATCGAGTTGAACGCCTTGAGCCGCCCGATGTGTCGGCTGGTCCCGTGGACATCGTGCTGGACACCGACACATTTAACGAGATCGACGACCAGTTCGCATTGGTGTACGCGATGCTTTCGCCTGCGCGTATCAACCTCCAGGCGGTCTACGCGGCCCCGTTCGTCAACCAGCGGGCCGCCACCCCGAGCATCGGGATGGGCAAGAGCTACGATGAGATCGTGGAGGTGTACCGCAAGATGGACCTGGACCACACCGGCCGGATTTTCGCGGGTTCGGAACGCTGGATGGCTTCGGCGTCGGATTGGGTCGCCAGCCCCGCCGTAGACGACCTGATCGCTCGTGTTTCTGGGCGGCCGGTAGACAGCGCTCCTTTATACGTCGTGTCCATCGGCGCTCCCACCAACGTGGCTTCGGCGCTGGTGCGTGAACCCGGGGTCCGTGAAAAGATCGTGGTTGTGTGGCTCGGCGGGCACCCGCGGCACTGGCACCATCAGCGAGAGTTCAACCTGCAACAGGACCTGCACGCGTCGCGTGTGCTGTTCGACTCGGGTGTGCCGCTGGTCCGTGTGCCATGCGCGACCGTAGCCCAACTGCTGCGAAGCTCCGCGCCCGAGATGAAGCATTACCTCTCCGGTGGGCACAGCGTCTGCACTTTCCTCCTTGAGCGGTTCTGTGAATACGAGGCCTTCGAAACACCCCACTGGGTCAAACAGAATGCCGGCCGTCCTATCGCGTACGGCAAAGAAATCTGGGACGTCGCCCCGATCGCCTGGCTGGTCGACCCCGCCTGGTGTCAAAGCGTGCTGTCCAACAGCCCCGTACTCAATGATAATCTGACCTTCAGCTTCGACCCACGGCGTCACTTGGGCCGTGAACTTATCACCGTCAACCGCGATGCGATCTTTGGTGACCTGTTCACGAAACTCCGCGGGCTTGAATAAGACCCATGCCTTAACAAGCCGGCGGCGCGATACCGGTTATCCAACCGATACGTTCAAATACGCCATGATCTGCTCGAAAATGGCCGGCGGGGGGTCGGTATGCGCGCCGTCCCATTCGAGCCAGGTACTTTCCGCCCCCAGATCGAGAAGTGCCCGGTGGAATCGTGCGGCGCTTGTGTATCGGGAGGGGTGGTCGCGCGTGCCGCAGCCGATCACCCACCTGATCGAACACAGAGCCTGTGGGTCGGCGGCGGGTGTTTTCATCGATCGGGTGATAGCGGGGTCGTCCCAAGGCGGTCTGTCGAACCAGGCCTCATCCACCTGCATGCCGTGGGCTTGGCCGTCCGGGTCCGTCCAGCAGCCGGCGGCCAGCGCGACACAGGCCGCGACACGGTGTGGGTGTCGCATGGCAAAGCGATGGCAGAACTGGGCACCGCCGGAAAACCCGTACATCAGCATTCTGTCATTGAGCCGGTGCTTCTTGTTGAGCCTGTCGAGTCGCATGATCAGACGGCTGTCGGCGTCGGGAAGCAGGTACTGATACGGCGTCTCGAAGGTAGGACACACCAACAGTGCGTCCTGGCGGAACCATCGTTCGATCGGGGTCTTCAGGAGCCGTTGGGTGTCCCGACCGGACCCGCCCGTGCCGTGTACGCCTACGATGGGTACCAGTGGGTTTGTTCCGCGTTGATGAATAATCGTTTGAAGCATGCGACGGGTTAACCCCTCGAACAACAACCTGTGACCCCGACTACACCTTGCCGCGGCGCCGCTCCAGTTCGGCGCGAATCTCTGCGGATTTTTCCGGCGTCAGGGGGAACAGGTACAGCAGTACGCCCACGATCAGCAGTGTAACCGTCGGGACCAGGCAGAACGCAAGACGCATATTCAGCATGACGCCGTCGGGCTGGTTGGCTTCAAACTCGATATCGAAACCGGTCAGGTCCAGGATCGGGCCCGACAGCGCATACGCGACTGTCATCCCGAGCTTGAGCATCCAAGAGAAGATCGAAGCGAAGCTGCCCTCCCGGCGTTCACCAGTATTCAGCTCGTCATAGTCGACGACGTCGGCTTGGATGGAAGGGATCAGCAACCAGACCGCACTCAGTCCCCAGCCACGTGTGACGTAGTAGATCATCATGTAGGCGGGCTTATCGGGGATATAAATAAACCAGGTCGAGGCGGTGCCGAGGATGATTGTGGTTAAGGCGATCCCAAGCGCTTTGTTCTTTCCGATCTTCTCGGCGATCCAACTGAACAACGGGATACTCAAGATTCCGATGACCGTGGTGATCGTACTGCCGATCCCCAACCAATAGGCCGCTTCTTTCTTGTCACCGCCCAGAACGTGATAGGTCGAGATATAGTTGGCCAACCCGTCGACGACCAGGATACCAAGCATGTAGAGCGTCGCGATGGCGGTTAGCATCAGGAACGGGCCATTGGTGAGAGTTTCTTTAAGGCTGTGCCATATACCCAGCTTATCCTGTTTCTTGGCAAGGTCGTGTTCGTAATAACGCTCTTTGACGAAAAACGCCGGCAGAACCCCGACGAGAATGATCGCGATGCCAACCCCGATGCTGATGATGCGCATTGCGCCGGCAGCGTCGGGTTCGCCTGTCGTCGGGTCGGCGAAGTAATCCAGTTGCGTAAACCACCACACCCAGCCGAGCGAGAACCCAACGATTTTCCCAATAAACACCCGCCAGGCGGTCACGCGAGTGCGCTCGTTATAGTCGGGCGTCATCTCCAGGATCAGGCTCTGGTACGGCATGTTGTAGACCGTGAAAAAGCTGTAAAAAACAACACCCGAAACAAGGATCCATATAAACATCGCCTCGGGGCTCCAGGTCGTCGGCGCCCACCACATCCAGGGGTAGGTCACGCCGGCGAGGATCGCGCCGATAAACAGGTAAGGCCTGCGCCGCCCCCAACGGGTGCGGGTATTATCCGAGATAATTCCCATCAACGGGTCGGTTACCGAGTCCCACAGACGGAACACTAGCAGCATGATCCCGATCTTCCACGGATCCATCTTCAATTCCATATTGAAGATCGGGTAGACCAGTATCAGGAAGATCCACACCCCCCAGAGATCGACAGCCCCGCCCAGGCCATAAGTAATCTTCTGCAGCAATGGCACTTTGTCTTCGGGTTTGATGTGTGTCGGTGGGATATGCGAAGCGTTGATCGATCCATGTGTCATGTGTCAGCATCCGTATTGAACGACGATGAGTTTGGTGTAGGGCGTTGCTCACCTGCCCATTAGCCGTGACATCATAACCGAGAGCGGCACCGCCACAGCCAACATCTCGCATAAATAATATACGAACTATGCCGCGCATCCGGCCCACCCAAGGGCCGGACAGAATCGCAGCTAGTTAGGTATTTACGCGCCTTAACGCCAGAGCGATGGGTTTTTAATATGTTAATTAACAAGTTAATTTTTGGGTACTGTATAAACCCTGGACTCTCAGCGATGCAGGCGCGTGATGATGATGAGTAGCAGGTGCGCGTGATATTAGTTCAGCGGGTTTATCAAGCCGTGATTACGTTTGGTTTAAGTCGTATTATTGACGGCAAAACCCTTGTAATATGCAATTGCCGAGCTATATTGTTTCTCATCGGGTGTTATGTGTGTCTGTACCCCGTGCAAACGTATCAAGTCAGGTATGGATCGCCCGTGTCGGACCTCCACCACCCGCATCAGATTTATCTGTTCACAAACACAACAGCAGATTGAATAACGGACACTTGTTACAGGAGATGTCATGAATCGCTACAGCATAATTCTGTCAGGGGCCGCCGTCGTACTGTTGATGCTTGTGTGTGTGCCGCAGGCGCAGGCGGATCAGGCAGCGCACCTGCCTTATGATATCGCCGAGCGTGGGCTGACGGGCCGAACGTATTACGTCAGCCCTGACGGGGATGACACAGCCAGCGGCGGCGAGTCCGATCCGCTGCGCACCCTTCAAGCCGCGGCCGACCGCGTCCTGCCGGGCGATACTGTTTTGGTACGTGGTGGGGTCTACCGGAACACCGAGGCGCTGGCGGTATTGAGTATCATGCGGGGCGGAACCTCGGAAAACTGGGTCCGTTTCGCGAACTACCCCGGGGAAACACCCAAGATCGTGTTCGACAGCCTCCGGGCGGTCAGACTCGAGGGTGTCAGCCACGTGGTCTTCGAGGGCTTCGAGATCGACGGGCAGAGTTACAAGGTGGACCCCGAAGCCGCCACACGCCACGCCGAGGCTTTCAAGGGCGAAGATCATTCGCAGACCAGGTTCTTCGGCGTCGGTATCCGCGTCGAGAGTGCCGGGGATGTGTTCCCCCACCACATCATCATCCGAAATAACAAGGTGCATGACTGCTCGGGGGGCGGAATCGCCACCGCGCGGGCCGATTATGTGTTAATCGAAAACAACGAGGTCTACCGCACGAGCTTCTATACGCCTTGGGGCGGCAGCGCGATCTCCGTCTGGGAAAGCGCCAACCACGACCACAACCAGGACGTCTACCGCACGGTGATCAAGGACAATATCTGCTATCAGAACGACAACAAGGTCAAGTTCTGGATGATCGGTAAGTATTCCGACGGCAACGGCATCATCTTGGATGCGCTTAAATCAAATCAAGGCATCATCGGTGATGGGTACAGTGAGGCTTATGACGGACGGATTCTCGTCGTCAACAATGTATGTTTCCTCAATGGTGGGCGTGGCGTCAATATCTATGAGAGCGGCAACGTGGACGTGATCCACAACACGCTCTATCTCAATGGCCAGCGCGACAACATCGAGAACGAGATAGAGGTCGGGCGTGCCGACAACTGCACTATTTATAACAACATCATCTGTGCCAAAGACGGACGGCGAGCCGTTGGCGGGTATGAATCCGAGGGTATCGTTGTCAACTACAACCTGATCCACAACGCCGAACCCTCTGATTTTGATTACGGCTCGGTCGTCCTGACGGGGGCGCCCCGTTTCGTGAGCCCGCCCGACGCCGAAGATCCCGGTGCGCAGATCGCTCTGGAGGCGGTCGACTTCACGCTGTTGCCGGATTCGCCGGCGATTGGTGCCGGCTCTAGAGAGCGATCCTTCCCGGTGGATCGGGCGGGCCGGCCCAGGCCGGTCTCAGAAGCCCCGGACCTGGGCGCTTATGAACACTGATGCAACTGCTACGCGGGGGCCTCGGCGGCGAGTGTTGCCCGCGCCGTGCCGGGTCCGGGCCGACTTGCAGCGGGGCCGGTTCCGTGTCACAGGTAGGCGGAGCATGAAAGTCAATAAGCTATTTTATATGAAGCAATATTATTACTTTACTCGCCCCGTCAGCAAGGTGGGGTATACTAAGAGGAAAGGCAAACGCACGGCCCGGGGGAGCGGGTCGACGGGATGTAAAATGTTTGTCTGAAAACGATTATATGTGTCTCTGTTGGGCTCGTCACGGGGCCGGTTGCCACGGCGTTCCCTGCCATGATTCATGGTCTTTTGTCCCCGAGCCGTGACGCGAGGCCGCGTCGGGGCAGGTGCTTTGGGTGACCGATAATCCTTGGCCGGGGTGGAGTATTATTGATGTATATCCGATTTCCATGGGCCATCTCGTGTGTGCTCACTTTCTTGGTTGCCTCGGCACAAGGTGTCCCGCTGTACTCTTTCGAGGACCTGGCGGTCGGCAGTTCGCTTAACGGTCTGGGCACCATCGTGGATACCGGCAACGGGATCACGGACGGCACCAAGGCGCTGCGGCTGGTCAATTCCACGGGGGGTTACGACAAACTCGGCCACATCATCATCAACAATATGGTGGATGCCAGCGTGCCGATTACACAATTCACCGCCGACTGGTATTTCGAGGCCGGGCCCGGCAGCTCCGGTTCGTACAACAACCTGACTTTCGGGATGTACAACGAGACCACCGCCTCCTGGATGCAGCTTAATAATGTCGTCGGGGGGAGTATCGGTTCGGGGTCAGGCGCAAACGGCCTGCATTCGGTAACCTACAACCTAAGTGCCAGCGAGCAGGCTTTCATTAATAACGCTCTGGCGGCCGGTCAGCTTATACAACTTGGCATGTACTCCAATAAAGATGCGGGTACGGGTAATGTCAACGGAACATACACGATCGACAACATCGGGTTCGATGGTCAATTGTCATCGACAGGGCCTTATCCCGGGTACGAACCAGATGCCGCCTGGCGCACGACTGCAGCGAGTCGTATCGATCAGTACCGTAAAAATGACCTGACCTTCAGCGTTACGTCGAACGGTGCCCCGGTTCAGGGGGCGCAGGTAGGCGTGCGCATGACCGCGCACGCGTTCGGATGGGGCAGCGCGATTTCGGCATATAAGGTCAACAGCACGTCAAGCTCTTACGACACCTATCGACAAAAGGCTTCGGAGCTTTTCAATCTCGGTACGATCGAGGCCAGTCTGCAATGGAAAGCTTGGGAAGGTGATTGGGGGCCGAACCTGCTCCCGGCACAGGCACAGGATGCGTTGGATTGGATCGCGGATCAGGGGATGACCGGACGCGGGCATGTGGGGGTTTGGCCCGGGTATCAGTGGCTACCCGCCTCGATTCAGGCAAAAATTGATGAATATAACGCGCCGGGCACCTCCAACGGACGCAAAAATCAGCTCAAGAACGAGATGCGCCAGGCGGTGCTTGATCATATCGACGAGAAATTTACCGCCGTGAAGGGCAAGGTCGAATTCTGGGATG
>CAZJCN010000022.1:0-19390 GCA_964544195.1 uncultured Phycisphaeraceae bacterium
AATTCCGGGCGGTGCTCGAAAAACCGTGCCAGTTCGGTGTTCACATCGGCGTCATTACTGCGAAGAACAAGGTCGGTACGCCAAACGATCCAGTCCACCGTGCGTTCCCGCCCATCTCTCCCACGGCGGGTCTGGAAGGTGTTGGTCAGCCCGAAGCGAACTCCGGCACCATCCTGCAGTGATTCCACGTCTGAATCGTAAACGGGCAGGTCCATGGATTCGAGTGTTTCACCAGAGAAAAAGATATCGACAGCTGGCTCGATGATGTGCCGCAGGCCGTGAACATCGAACAGGCGACTCTCAGCATCAAACGTTTTATGTAGTTCGGTCGAGGTACGGACACCCAGCGTACCGAAGAGACGCACCTGCTCGTCTTCGCCGGCGAAAGCGGAAAAATCTTCGTCATAGGCCGTCACCCGCCCCACTGCGTAAGGCGTGATATTGATCCCGTCGTAATCCAAGGGGAGGCTCAACTCCTGTCGGGAATCAACGCGGAACACCCATTCATCAGGAACACCCGATCCAAACAACGCATCTTCGAAACGGGTGGTGTTAGGGATGCCGAACAACCGCATGGAAGCGCTGTTCCCGAAGCCCCGATCCAAGGGGGTATCCTCACCCGGCCGGGCACGGACGAAGCCGGCGCGATTCTCACTGAACCAGGTCACCTGCCCGTCTGCCAGACTGGTTCCGGTACGGTAATACCCGACCTCAGGTGCTTTATCCACGGTGTAACCCGGAGCCTGAAGCGTGGTCAACTGCGGAGTGAAGTCGGTCAGATCATGCCGGGCCAAAAAGGTCAGAGCCTGTTCGTTATCCTGCTTTTTCCAGTAGAGCGAGGTTTCGTATTGCTTGGCTTCGTTAGCTTCGTCACGGAAAAACTCCTCCAGAAAGGTTTCATCCGAGACGTAGGCGGATTCGAGCGACAGCTCGGAGCCGTTGGCGAGGTAATGACGGTGTTGCCATCTGAAGAATCCTCGCGGGTCGCCGTCCTGTTCGATCTCCCGTCCGCCAATCTCATCGGTCCCGTTGTCCGCAGCGAGTAGGTAGCCCTTGGCCTGCCCGAACATATTATCCAGGCCATATTCGAGGTCGGCACCCACAGCCGGGCCATGGTCACCAAGGATGTCCGCCCGTCCCAACAGTTCAACACCCTCGGGGGCCTGCCTGCCCGCCAAAGCAAACACGTCCCAGACCGTCTCCACCTCCGCCCCGCGGTTACTATCGTGACCGACCTTGACACGTTTAAGCGGGATGTCCGCCAGATCTCCCTCGAGGTAAGGCCAAACGAAGAACGGTGTCCCTTTGACTTGCAGCGTGGTGTTGGTTGCGGAATAACGATTGCGGACGGCCCCGCCGATCCGCTCCTGATCGAGAGTCAACCTGGCAGCCCCAATGGCGAAGTGTGGCTCAGCAAACTCACTGGTTGTCAGCTTAACGTCCTCAGCTTCAAAGCTGCTGGCCGATGTCTGCCGGACAGTTTCCGCACGCATGTATAACGGGAGCTGGCGAGTGGCGTCGTAACTGTAGACCACCGCTTCCAGCAAGGTCGCTCGGTTGTGCTGGATATCGTAGAAGATACGAGGTGCACGGACGGTAAAACCAGCATCGGTCACAATGACATTGTCTTCAAGGTACACGCCGCGGACTTTGCCCGCATCTACCGATGCCGGGGCAACAGTGCCGGACCCCGTATCGCCATCCACAAAAACAACGACTCGCTCGGCTCTAAGCGATACCTGTCGGTCCTTCTTTAGATCCTCGTAGAACAGGCGTACGTTGCCGATGAGCATGATCACGGCCTCGTCTTTGCCCGGATCATAAACCACCCGATCCGCTAACAGGCTGACGGTACCGCGAACCGGTAACACACGATTCTCTGATGCATCTTCTTCGGGAACTGCCTGTGTAATGACAGTCTGTTTCAGGGATGAAGTATCCGGTGATTCAGGACGCTTTTCAGCACGCAGCCCGGCATTCGGCACCGGTGGTGGAAGTGTACCGGGGGAAGTAACCATCGCACCGGATTCGCTCGGTTTGGGTTCAGACGGTGCTTGGGTTTCGGCAACGGGCTTTGGCTGTGTGCGGAGTGCAGGTCCCGGTTGGTAGCTCCGCGCCAAACGTGATTCAAATATCGAAGGGTCGAACAACGGCTCGGCAGGTGGATGCAACGCAATCCTGGTCAAGGACTCATGATAGCGCTGGATCCTGGCGAGAGCTGCCCCGATCAAAGCATGCGCGGGGGGATGGTCCACCTGTTGAAACCAGTCGTTTTCGGTGCGTATGCTGCCGGTGGTGGAGGCGGTCACGAGCAGCCGAGGCGCTTCGGCTGAAACCGCCCCACTGCCTTGCAGATGGCGTGCTTGATCCAGATACACGGCTATATGCCGGATGACTTTCCCGGGCCGGGTTTCCGTGTCGATGCGTACAACCGCCTTGTCCGCACGGAACCCATATACCCCAATACTGAACCCGGCATCGTCTTCCAACAAAAGCCAAGACGAACCGTCGTCATTCCAAGCCGTAACTTTACGAGCGAAAAACACCGCATCATTTGAAACGATGGGACCATACCCGCCGGCGGGCAAGAGTGATACGTGAGGTCGAGCCGCCCCTGCATCATCCGCCAACGAAGCCGGAGCGATCATCCAGGACATCAGCCAAAGGCATAGATTGACGCCCCATCCCAAGCCCAACGCGAATCTCAAGACCTGACCGGACTGTCGGCTTGTTCGAGAATCGCTCCGCATCAGATCAGATGAAGCGCGTGGGGTATGGTGACGCATAAGCCTTTGTCTCTGCTCAATGTGACGCAAGCGAATATACGCCGACACCCGCATGGCAGCAAACATGAGGGTTCAGGAATAGAGGCGATTGGCAAGCCTATTCCATCACCAAAGCGGCATGAGACTTGCCGGAAGCGCCGTCATGTAATACCCGGCTCGATTTAGAAGGTGAGCACTTTACCGACAAGGCTGTGTCGCGTTCACTCCCGAGCACGACAATCTGCCAGAGGTCCGCACGGCCCGGCTTAAACTGGTACTGGACGTTCAGCCCGGTATCGGCCAAACAGTCTTCGAGAGCCAGGTCACTGCGCCAACCGATTTTCACAAAGATGGGATTCAACACACGCTCCCACCAGCCGATGAACGGATTCGGACTCCGGAAATGGTTGAGAACGACGATCCGTCCCCCCGGTTTGACCAGCCGCCTCGCCCACATCATCAGCTTCTGGGGGTCGCTGACTACCGACACGACATGCGTGATCATGATGTGATCAAAGCTCTGCTCTGCAAACGGCGGCATCATGGCATCGCCCTGAATGAGCACACAATGATCCAGTCGATCCTTGGCGACCTTGTCCTTGGCCTTGGCAAGCATGCCGGGGGACAGGTCCATCCCGACCACAGTGACGTTCTTCGGGTAATGGCGAAGCGTCATGCCGGTACCAACCCCAAGATCCAACACGATCTGCCCGGGTTCCGTTCGGAGTTGCTGAATCGCCAATGCCTGACGTTTACGTACCAACGCGCCGAACGTGTAGTCATAAAACTTTGACCACAGGTCATATAGCGGGCTGGTAGCCTCTTCGGTCATTTTCATGGTGCCTGTTCCTGACCTGATGCAAGTAACTGGTCCACCCGCTCCAGGATCGCGTCGGTCATCCCGCCTTCAAGGAATTCCCCGGCCAGATTCCCGCTCTGATCGTAAACCAAGATAGCCGGGACCGCGAGGCTGTTCCAGCTTTCTCCCAAGCCATCAGCCAACGCCTGCTGTTCAGCCGAATCATTCAGAAACATGAAGGCATCGTGCAGAGCATGGTGTTTGCGTAGGAATTCAACGGCATCGGCTTCTCGGGTCGGGTCGTCCAAGGTGATCGTCACCGCCCTGACCGGTCCGTCCGGATGTCCCGCCCCCCTTGCAACCAGCCCTTCATGCAGCGGGGGAAGCATCTCGACGCAGGGTACGCACCACGTGGCCCAAAAATCGATAACCAGTACCTTCCTCTCGGCGGACGCCTGCCGAACAAGCTCTTTAACCCCATCTAAATCTATCACTTCCAGATGATCCGCCCTGGTTGATGATTCAACGTCAGGCATGTCAGCCATGGTAGGCGGTGCAGAAGTTTCCTTAGCTGACCCCGTGTCGGTGCCTGCCCCGCTATCCTTACACCCTGTCCCAAACAAAACGAGAATCAACAGGATTACAATAGCTGATATTCGATTGAGCCAATCGGAAACGTTCATAGGTGTACCTCTAAAATAATCGCCCAAAGCGCGGGCTTTATCAGGATACATTAGGCTGGCAGAGCTATGAGCTTGAAACTGACCATAAACGGGGAAAAACGTGAAGTGGACGCCCGCACCGTCCTAGACCTGCTCAGGGCCATGAAGCTGGATAATCAGGCTGTGGCCGTGGAGTTGAACCGGCAGGTCATCCCGAAAAAAGCACACGACCAGACCGAACTCAAAGACGGTGACACCATCGAGTTGGTCACTTTGGTCGGTGGAGGATAAATCAGGATATATTTAGCTTTACAACGACTTTCCCCAATATCATTGATGCTGAGCAGATACTCATGAATCCCGCCCCATCCACCACAGAAGCACTGGACACCCCTTTCCACGTAGCCGGCCGAAACCTGCAATCCCGCTTGATAGTGGGAACAGGCAAATACGCGGACTACCCCACCATGCAGCAAGCTTTGGATGCCAGCGGAGCCCAAGCCGTGACGGTCGCGGTCCGACGGGAACGACTGATCAACGAAAAGGGTGAATCGCTGCTCGATTACATCGACACCTCGCGGTACACGATCCTGCCCAATACGGCCGGGTGCTTCACCGCTGAGGATGCAGTCCGTGTGGCTAGGCTTGGTCGAGAAATCCTTGATCAACTCGACAACCCCGGCAAGGACTGGGTCAAGCTCGAAGTGCTGGCTGACAAAAAGACCCTGCTGCCTGATCCGGTCGGCACGCTTGAAGCCTGCCGGGAATTGGTCAAGGACGGCTTCAAGGTACTCTGTTACACGTCTGATGACCCGGTGATGGCGGTCAAGATCAAGGAGGCCGGGGCGTCGAGTGTCATGCCCGCCGGCTCCCCCATCGGCTCGGGCCAAGGCGTACTCAACCCCAACGCCATTCGGATCATTCTGGAGTTACTCAAGGAAAACGACCCGGATTACCCCGTTATCGTCGATGCCGGGGTGGGGACCGCAAGCGATGTTACGGTGGCGATGGAGCTGGGTGCGGATGGGGTGCTGCTGAACACCGGCATCGCCCACGCGAAGGACCCTGTTCGCATGGCCCATGCGATGCGCCATGCCCTAGAAGCCGGCCGAATGGCCTATCTGGCGGGCAGAATCCCCAAAAAACTCTATGCCACCGCATCCAGCCCTTGGGACGGCGTCATCAGCTACATCCCAGGGGAATGATTCTCCATGACCATCTGAAATATTGCGACATATGGCTCTATATCAATCCGTCTGCGCCAACGTATGCCCCCGGCATCAAGCGATTGGTAACCGGCGGTTCTGACATGCCCGCGTTCTCTTGCCTGTCAGGTTGACAGCGGATTCAGAACTCACTGAAAGCTGCCCCCACCAGCCCATTTTTCACATCCTATTGCTATATATAGCATTAACGGGCTAACCGTAGCATTAAACCGGCCCATCTCCCTCGGTACGCGGCTTGCGGATAAAGGATCGTCGCGCGGTGACTGTCTGCCAGTGAAGCCGACACGATACCGCTGGAAGCACGAACAACACTGTGACGCAAGCAACAGAAACCCTGTTACGTGGAGACGAACGGATATGGCAGTGAAAGAGCTAGCGTTTGAGGCGGATGCCCGTCAGAGCCTGCTCAAGGGCGTTGAAAAACTGGCGGCGGCAGTCAAAAGCACTTTGGGCCCAAGAGGTCGAAATGCTGTGCTTGACAAAAGTTGGGGCGGCCCGACCGTGACCAAGGACGGCGTGACCGTCGCCGAGGAAATCGAGCTGGTGGACAAGAACGAGAACATGGGTGCCAAGCTGGTCAAAGAAGCCGCCAGCCAGACCTCGGACAAGGCAGGCGACGGCACGACCACCTCGACCGTGCTGGCAGAGGCCCTGTTCAAAGAGGGGCTGCGACAGGTCACCGCAGGCGTTGAAGCCAACGGGTTGGTTCGAGGTATGCGTAAGGCCGTCGACGCCGTGGTGGACGAGATCGCCCGGCTTGCCAAACCCGTCAAGGACAAGAAGGATATCGCCAATGTTGCCGCGATCAGCGCCAACAATGACCCGGCGATCGGCAAGATCATGGCCGATGCCTTCGACCGGGTTGGCAAAGACGGGGTGATCACCGTCGAAGAAGGCAAGAGTCTGGAAACTTACTTCGATGTAGTCGAAGGCATGCAGTTTGACCGCGGCTACCTGTCACCGAACTTCATCACCGATCAGGACCAGATGGTCGCGGTGCTTGAGAAGGCCTTGGTTCTGATCTACGAAGACAAGATCGACTCGATCACCAAGCTGGTGCCGCTGCTGGAGAAGGTCCAGCAGGCCAAGAAGCCGTTGCTGATCATCGCCGAGGACGTCACCGGCGAAGCGCTGGCGACTCTGGTCATGAACAAGCTCCGCGGCGTTCTGAACATCTGCGCGGTCAAGGCGCCAGGCTATGGCGATCGCCGGAAAGCCATGCTGCAGGACATCGCGGTCCTGACCGGCGGCACTGCGATCATGAAAGATCTGGGGATTGATCTGGACAAGGTCGAACTGGATCAGCTCGGCCTGGCTAAGAAGATCACGGTCGATGCGGACAACACCACGATTATCGAAGGGGCCGGTTCAACCAAGGATATCCAGGCCCGTATCGCCCAGATCCGACGCGAGATCGAAACCACCACCAGCGACTACGACCGCGAAAAGCTTCAGGAACGCTTGGCCAAGCTGACCGGCGGTGTGGCTCAGATCAACGTCGGTGCCGCTTCCGAGGCAGAGCTGAAAGAGAAGAAAGCCCGCGTCGAGGACGCCCTGCACGCGACCCGCGCGGCGCTGGAGGAAGGCATCGTCCCCGGCGGCGGTGTTAGTTTCATCCGTGCGATCGCCAAGCTCAAGAATCTCAAAACCGACAGTCAGGATGAAGCCGCCGGCGTGGCGGTGGTGGCCAAAGCGTTGCAGGTTCCGCTTCAGACGATCGCGGACAACGCTGGTGAACGGGGTACCGTGGTCGTCAGCAAAGTCGCGGCCGGCAAAGGCGCGTTCGGATTCGATGCTCTGAAACTGGAATACTGCGACCTGGTCGAGCGAGGCGTGATTACCCCCGCCAAGGTCGATCGGACCGCGCTGCAGAACGCACTGAGCGTGGCATCATTGCTGCTGACCACCGACTGCATCGTCACTGAGGCACCTAAGGAGGAAGAACCGGCAGGCGCTCCGGGCGGTGACCCGATGGGCGGCATGGGTGGTATGGGCGGCATGGGTGGCATGATGTAAACCCAAGCTTACCCGCGTGAAACATTCAGACAGACAAACCGGATCCAAACATAAAGCTGGAGAGATAAACGATGGCAACCGCAACCAAGAGCAAGTCGACAACGTCTGTACGCCCCTTGGAGGATCGTGTCCTCGTCAAGCCCAAGGAGGCGGAAACCAAGACCAAGAGCGGTATCTATCTTCCCGAAAGCGCTGCTGAGAAACCCATCACCGGCAAGGTCATCGCCGTCGGTCCGGGCAAACTCAACGACGATGGCAGCCGAACCCCCCTGTCGGTGCAGGTGGGTGACACCGTGATCTACGGTAAATATGCCGGGACCGAGGTCGATATCGACGGCGTCGAGCACAAGATCGTGCGTGAAAGTGAATTACTGGGTGTGATTGAAGACTAATCGATGTTGTGCGCCGTCCGGCGCAATTGATACGCAGAGATCGGCGAAACCCAATACAGGTTCGCCTCAGTTACAACGGAGCCAAACCATGGCAAACAAGCAGATGATTTTCGGCGCTGAAGCAGCGGTCGAGCTTAAAAAAGGGCTTGAACAGCTTGCCTCGGCCGTGAAAGTGACACTGGGCCCGACGGGGCGGAATGTCGTCCTACAGAAGTCGTATGGCGGCCCCGCGGTGACCAAGGACGGCGTCTCGGTCGCCAAAGAGGTCGAGATTAAAGAGCCGTTCCAGAACATGGGGGCGAAAATGGTCGTCGAGGTTGCTAAGAAAACCTCCGACAAAGCCGGCGATGGCACGACCACAGCCACCATCTTGGCGGAATCAATCTTTAACGAGGGGCTGCGCCACGTGACGGCGGGAGCCAACCCGATCGCCTTGCAACGTGGCATTCTGGCCGCGGCCGAGGTGGCTGGCGAAGCGATCAAGTCCATGGCCCAGAAGTGCAAGGGCAAAGACGATTTGCAGAAAGTCGCCACCGTCAGCGCCAACCACGACGCTGAAATCGGGCAGCTGATTGCCGAAGCCATCGACAAAGTCGGCCCCGATGGTGTCGTCGAGGTGGAAGAAGGCAAAACCGCCGAAACGACGCTGGAATACGTCGAGGGCATGCAGTTCGACAAGGGATACCTGTCGCCTTACTTCATGACCGACCCGGCCACGCAGGAATGCGTTCTTGAAGACGCCTTGGTATTGGTCCACGAAAAGAAGATCAGCAACCTGCCGGACCTGCTGCCCCTGCTCAACAAAGTCGCCATGGCCCAGAAGCCGCTGCTGATTATTGCTGAGGATGTCGAAAACGAAGCTCTGGCGGCTCTGGTTGTTAACCGCCTCCGTGGTGTCCTGAAGGTCTGTGCCGTCAAGGCTCCCGGATTCGGCGACCGCCGCAAGGCCATGCTGGGCGATATCGCGACGGTTACCGGCGCGACCTTCATCAGCGAAGACCTCGGGCTTGACTTGGAAACCCTCGAGCTGGACAAGCTCGGCACCGCCAAGAAGATCGTGGTCGACAAGGACAACACCACCATCATCGAGGGTGGCGGCAAGAAGAAGGATATTAATGCCCGGATCGAGCAGATCCGCACGCAGATCGAAAAGACCACCAGCGATTACGATCGCGAGAAGCTCCAGGAACGTCTGGCGAAGCTGACCGGTGGCGTGGCTGTGATCTATGTCGGTGCTGCGACCGAAACCGCGATGAAAGAACGCAAGGACCGCGTCGAAGACGCGCTGCACGCGACCAAGGCCGCGGCACAGGAAGGCTACGTGCCCGGCGGTGGCGTAGCATTGATCCGAGCAATCGAGGCCGTCGAAAAGGCCCGCGCCAAAGCCAAGGGTGACGAGAAGCTCGGATTTGATGCCGTGGCGCTGGCATGCGAAGCCCCGCTTCAGCAGATCGTCACCAATGCCGGGGAAGACGGACACGTCGTGGTGGAAGAGGTCAAGGCCGCCAAAGGCAACAAAGGCTATAACGCTGCAACAGGTGAATATGTGGACATGGTGAAGGCCGGCATCATTGATCCGGCACTCGTGCCACGCACCGCCCTGCAGAACGCCGCCAGCGTGGCAGGCCTGATGCTCACGACCAACGTGCTGGTAACCGAGCTGAAAGAAGATGAAGAGCCGGTCCCCGGCGCAGTAGCCTGATCGATAACCGAACGGTGTCCGCGAATCGCGCTGGATCGGCATCCATGTACGAGTAAAACGATGCCAACCCGTTCGGTTCGCGGACCCGTATTTCCAGTGTCCGTTGACGATGCGGTGAACAATTATGCCCACGCAACGCGATTATTACGAAGTTCTAGGGATCGAGCGGAGCGCGGGCGCGGAAGATATCAAGCGAGCGTACCGTAAACTCGCGATGAAGTATCACCCGGACCGAAACCCCGGGGATACCGAGGCTGAAGAGCGATTCAAGGAGGCCGCCGAGGCCTATGAAGTCTTGTCCAACCCGGAGAAACGGCGACGGTATGACCAGTATGGGCATGCCGGGCTTCGGGGACAGGCGGGCCACGACTTCAGCCACATGGATGTCGGCGACATCTTCTCGATGTTCGAGGACATCTTCGGCGGCGGGCCGTTCGGTGGCTCACGTCGGCGTCGTGGCCGACAAGGCCCACAACGTGGTTACGACTTACAGACCGAGGTGGAGATCACCCTCGAAGAAGTGGCTGAGGGGGTCGAAAAAGAAATCGAGTTCACCCGACAAGACCGGTGCGAAAGTTGTCAGGGATCGGGTGCGGCACCGGGGGCCAAACCGGTTTCATGCGTAGCCTGTGGCGGTGCGGGACAGGTCGCACAGAGCGGCTTCGGGGGGATGTTCCGGATGGTGACCACCTGCCCGAGCTGCGGCGGGTCCGGACAGGTCATTCGGGACAAGTGCAAGACCTGTGGCGGAGACGGACGACAACCCAAACGCCGGAGATTGAATGTCAAGATACCTGCCGGCATTCATGACGGGCAGGCCGTCCGAGTACCGGGTGAAGGTGAGCCTGGAGCGCAAGGTGGGCCGTACGGCGATCTGCATGTCGTCGTCAGGGTCAAGGAACACGAACTGTTTACGCGCGAAGACGACCACCTGATCCTGCGCCTGCCCATCAGCTTCACGCAAGCCGCATTGGGTGCGACATTGAAAGTGCCGGTGATCCATGGAGAACATGAAATCACCATCAAGCCAGGTTCACAGCACGGTGACATCATCCGTATCCCCGGCAAAGGCCTGCCTAACCTGCGAAGCGGTCGGCACGGTGATCTGGCAATCATACTCATGCTTGAGGTCCCTACTCGATTGACCGCCAAGCAGGAAGCATTGCTTCGTGAATACGCTGAAACTGAGGACCGGGATGTATTGCCCCACGCCAAGGGTTTCTGGGAAAAGATTAAATCGTATATCAGCTGAATGGCTGAGTCAGATGCGATGAGTGAGGTCTAAGATGAGCGAAAAAGAACCTGACAAAGCCCAAGCCACCGAACCAAGCGAAGCCGAGCTGAATGAGGCTGCGGAAGCTGTGGAATATCCCGACCTGAAGGATCAGAACGGCACAGAAACAGCCGTCCCGGACCAACCCGCGGAAACAGACGGCTCATCACCCGAACAGCCGGAGACTGATCCATTGGCACAGATGCAGGCGGAACGGGACGCTTTGGAGGATAAGCTCAAACGGACCATTGCGGACTACCAGAACTTCGCGCGTCGGGCTGAACAGAATATCGATACCGCGCGCCGTCAGCAGTTGATTGACGTGGCCAAGCAGTTGGTCACGGTACTGGATCACTTTGACCACGCCCTGGCGGTAGACCCAGCCAAAACCTCGGCCGAGGACCTTTTGAAAGGTGTCACCATTGTTCGGGATGAACTGATGCGCGCCCTGTCAGCGTTTGGCGTCCAACGGCTGGACGTTCAGACCGGGGAAGCGTTTGATCCCAATCGACACGAAGCTCTGATGCGGCAGCCCAGCGACGAAATTGAATCCAATCACGTAACCGCACAGCTACAACCCGGTTATGTCATCGGTGACATCACCATACGTCCCGCCAAGGTCAGCATCGCGGAATAGCTAACGTCTGTAATGGTTTTCTGATCCCTAATCACCAACCCAATGAATCCCCATGCCGACTTACGAATACATCTGTGACGCATGCGGACATGAACTGGAAGAGTTCCAGTCGATCACCGCCAAGCCCTTGAAGAAATGCCCTTCCTGTGGCAAAAACAAGCTAACGCGCCAGATCGGGACCGGAGCAGGAATTATCTTCAAGGGTTCGGGCTTCTATGAAACGGATTACCGGTCAGATAGTTACAAACAAGCCGCCAAAGCCGAGCCCGAATCGAGCAAGTCCAGCAATACCACCAAAAGCGATTCGAAATCCGATAGCAAGAAAAGCTCTGCAGGAGATACAGCCGGCAAAGCGAAGGATAGCACTACAGTCAAAAAGTCCGGCAACAAAAAAAGCCAAGAGAGTTGAAACTGGGATTGCAGTCAAACCAATTACTAATTAGTGCTGCCTACCCAGCACTTTTTCGATTTCAGCTTTAATCTGATCGCCGATTCCAGGCGCATAGCCAACATGGACCTTGACCACCTTACCGCCGCTAATAACGACGGTCTGGGGAATACCTTGAACTTGATACGCCTGTGCACCTGCCATCTGCCGATCCATTAACACCGGTATAAACAGGCCCTTTTCCTGCCAGAAGCTTCTAACCTCCTCCACGGTTTCCCCTTGGTTGACCGCGTAAATCGAGACAGGCTTGCCTTCGGACTGAACCCAGTCATACACATTCTGCAGTTCCGGCAAAGC
Organism: uncultured Phycisphaeraceae bacterium; assembly: GCA_964544195.1. Lineage (GTDB taxonomy): Bacteria > Planctomycetota > Phycisphaerae > Phycisphaerales > Phycisphaeraceae > CAZJCN01. The sequence continues at coordinate 12,218 of CAZJCN010000022.1, forward strand.
CGCGACACAGGGCGGGCACCACGTCGCCCAGAAATCCAACACGACTACTTTCATGTCGGCATCATCTAATGTGATGTCGTGTTCATTGCCATCAATATCAGGAAGTTTAAGCCCCGGCGCTGGCTGACCCTCCAACGGGTGAGGCGCGTTTGAGCCACTGGCCATCATGTGCTGCATGTCCGGGGCAGCAAGAGACCCCTCCGTATCGAATACAAAACGCTCATCCTCAATGGGCTGGTTGGTACTGTGAAGTGTTATGTCGAAGGTGTACGACATCGCCAAATCGGCTGGTGCGCCAATGACAGCCGGATCCACTTCAACCACTGCCTGATCAATCAGGTATGTCAACGGGTCGATGACCAAAGTCATAGTCCCCATCTGAGTCGTTCCCCGAATACGTGGCCGATGCTTTGGATCCTTGGGGTCCGGCGGCAGATTGACCGGTGCTCCTTGCCCCCCTTGATTAAGGAAAGCAAGCGGGTCTTCGCCGATCAGAAATGCCACATCCGGCGGAAGGGCCGGGAACGCGATATCCGGGGCTTGTTGAATGATCCACTCGTATGTCAGCGGCGTCGGCGCTTGAATTTCTAAATGTCGGCCGGGTATCTGACTGGTGCGATAGTAAAATGTCCCACCCTTGGTGACGGCCAACTGCTCGGGGGTATCGATCACGATCTGCCCGGTCGGCCGATCGAACGCGATGTGATAATCGCCTTCCTGCGAAGTGGTCCACCGCCCCTGTGTATATCGCATCGCCAGGTGGAGCGTTGCGTCATACTGCTGGAGATCCGCATAAGAGGCGATCACCCGGTCGATCAACTGTTCCCCGGGCGGCTGAGCAGCCGCTTCAAATTGGCCGAGAAGCATCATCCAGGGAAACAGAACGAGAACGGGGCTGAACCGAAGCTGAGATAACCGCATGATGCCCTCCTGTTATAAAGGCCTATTTTGCCCAGATTACGCGACTTACGTCCGCCGCACAAGGCCATTTGCAGTTCCGACCCGGGGCCACTACTATCCTCAATCCTCATACAACATGGTTTCGAGTCAAAAAAGGATACCTGTACGATGTCCAGCCACCTGATCCAGCCGCATGGCGGTACGCTCGTCAATCGGATCGTTGACGCCGACAAGGCCCAAGAGCTCAAGGCCGCTGCCGAGAGCCTTCCGAAGATCACCCTCAGCGCCAAACAGGCATGTGATTTGGAGATGATCGCGATCGGAGCGTTCAGCCCATTGACAGGTTTTGTCAAAAAAGCTGACTTTGAAAGCATTTGCAAAACCATGCATCTGTCAAACGGGTTGGTTTGGCCGATCCCGATCACCCTGGCGGTGGACGATCAGGTCAAGGCAAACCTCAAAGAGGGTGGTCAAGCTGCTCTGTACCACAGTGACGGCACGTTACTGGCGGTCATGGATGTTGAGGAGATCTATCCTCACGATAAAAAGCTTGAGATCCCCAATGTCTTCCGCACCGAAGATGACGCGCATCCAGGCGTAAAAGCGGTGCTGGAGGAAGGCGATTGGTGCGTTGGTGGTGATATCCATGTGATCACGGTGACCCCGGAAAAGGAGCCGGGCGAACAGTTCACCGAATATCGTCTGCCGCCTGCCAAGACCCGTGAAGAGTTTACCAAGCGCGGCTGGAAAACCGTCAGCGCGTTCCAAACGCGGAACCCGATCCACCGTGCCCACGAATACCTGTGCAAGTGTGCCCAGGAAATCACCGACGGCTTGTTGATCCACCCGCTTGTCGGTGAAACCAAGCCGGGCGACATCCCCGCCGATGTGCGTATGGAGTGCTACAAGACCATTATCAAGCACTACTTCGTCCCCGAGCGAACGATGCTGACGGTCATGCCTGCCGCGATGCGATACGCAGGCCCGCGCGAAGCGGTCCAGCATGCCCTGACCCGGCAGAACTATGGTATCAGCCACTTCATCGTTGGCCGTGACCATGCCGGTGTTGGCAATTACTACGGAACCTATGATGCTCAGAACATCTTCGATGACTTCGAAGATGGTGAGATCAAGATCGAGATCCTCAAGTTCGAACATGCCGCGTGGAGCCATAAAGCCCAGGGCATGGTCTCGGGCAAAACCTTCCCCAAGATCGAGGGCGATCAGGTATTCCTCTCCGGGACCAAAGTTCGGGAAATGCTCAGTCGAGGCGAACGTCCCCCGGCCGAATTCAGCCGCCCCGAAGTCGCTGACGTGCTCATCAAGTGGGCTACCAGTGAAGCCACGGCCAACGCCTGATATCCTTCCGACGAGCCAGCTATTCATAAACCGCCAACCAGATGATGGTTGGCGGTTTTTGTATGGACATCACCCTGAGATGTATTATGAGATGGCTAGCATGCCCTTGGTCTGGATGCAATTTTGTCGCAACCCCACCCACCATATATCATGCCCGCATTCCTTCTAAAGTCTCAAATTGGAGCCAACTCCCATGCCCGCACCGGATGATCGGCGATACTTGGAAAGTCACGAGTGGCACAAACCTGAGGGTGACGTTGTAACGATAGGAATCAGCCAGTTTGCGGTAGATGAGTTGACCGACATCACTTACTTGGAAATTACAGCCGAAGGATCTATTCATCAAGGAGATACCTTGGGCGAAATCGAGTCTGTCAAAGCTACCAGTGAACTCTACACCGGCATCGACGGCGAGGTGATCGAGGTCAACCAGGCGGTCATTGACGATCCTTCGCTGATCAACCGGGACTGTTATGGCGACGGTTGGATCGTAAAAATCCGCCCCAGTGATCCCGCCCAGCTCGAAAACCTGTTATCAGCGGCAGATTACGAAAAGCAGACAGCCCACTAGTTAATCGCTGCGGGGCAAGACTCGATGACCAATCGTGGCCATGCCAACGGCTTATCGGTGTTTGGCCCGGCAACCGGCGGGTGGTAGGATATGGGTGCTTGAACAACCCAGCGAGGCCCTGAGGGATCGTGCCTCGCCCACTGCCGGAGGCATCCAATTATGATCGTGGACGTGCACACCCGGGTCTGGGACAGCGTCAAACAACTCGGCCGGGCGGAGGAATCCTTGCGCCGCAAGCCTAACGCCCCGTGGGATCGGCCGGATGCGAGTCCGGACACCCATCACGAGGCGATGCAACCCGTCCGACACGCCCTTATTCTGGGTTTTGACAGCCAATACCTCGACGCCCAAATCACCCATGAACAGGTAGCGAGCTATGTTTGTAAAGACCCCGGTAAATATCTGGGGGTCGCTGGTATAGATCCAATGAGGGGGGATGCCGTTGAAAGTCTCAAACGGGCCAAAGACTTGGGACTGGTTGGTGTCACCGTCAGCCCCGCCGCCCAGGCATTTCACCCCTGTGACACCCGAGCAATGGCTCTGTATGAGGCCTGTGCCGAGATGAAGATGCCGATTTTGTTTGAATCGGCCACCCTTCTCGCCCGCGACGCCAAACTCGAATTCGCTCAGCCGTATCTGCTGGATGAGGTTGCTCGATCGTTTCCGGATCTGAAAATCGTCGTGTCAGCCATGGGTGATCCGTGGGTTCACCAGTGTCTGACTTTGATCGATAAGCACCCCACGGTCTATGCCGACTTAAGCGATCTGGCAACGCGTCCATGGCAGCTTTACAACGCGTTGGTGCTGGCTCATCAGCAGGGTGCTACAGAACGGATACTGTTCGGCAGCAACTTCCCGTTCTGCACTCCCAAAAAGGCGATCGTTTCGATCTATTCAATCAACACATTTACACAGGGCACCCCCCTACCGAGTATCCCACGCGACCAACTTCGGTCGATTGTGGAGCGTGACGCCCTGCTCTGTCTTGGCCTGCGTGAACCTGAATCACAACAGCAAGCAGAAACAGGACAAGGACATGAAACCCTGCGCATTCCATCAGCATATTCCATGAAGGACGCGGACACGGCATGATCAGACATCGGACACCAAGGCGACTTGCACTTCTTCTGATGTTACTGCCGACACTCTGGATTTCGGGATGCTTCTGGCAGGCCACAGGGGCATCTAAAGGTGATCTCCGGATTCAAAGCCGAACACATCCTGAATCGATCAAAGTAGGCGGTTTTGATCACGGGATCTATGCCCCGCATGGAAAGAGCGCTTTGACCGTCGTGATGACTGATGGACCCATTGACCGTCCCGAGCGGGCGCTGATTGTTCGGATGTTCTGGCGTCCCAAAGCCGCCGCCACACCGCTGGATGAAACCGCAACGAATGCGACCGTTCAATACATCGTATTCGACAGGGTTAAAAATACCGTGGGGATTTACTCCGGAGGTGGGTTCCTGTTCCCTGAAACTGATCTGACCCTGTCAACTTTGCAAGCCAACCTCTGGCAGGCAACGCTGAACCTCGCTGATCAAAGCGAGGGATTTGAAGACACATTCGGGCCTTCATTAATGACCGGCCGATTCAAAGCGGTACGAAATGATGAATATCTTCCCGAAGCTGTCCGCCAAGTGAATATCGCTGTAAGCGAAGTTCTCGGCGTGCCACGGTTTGTCGATGCCGATTAAATTACTGACCTGCAGAGCACATTCACTTACTCTAACCCACGTCATGGCTCATCCACGTCGGGCGTATGGATGTCGGTCTGAGCGTGCAGATGCTCTGTTGATTCGGGCGTGGTTATCACCTTGTAGATACACCAAACCAAGAGGAACGTGACAAAGCCGACCGAAGACAGCATGATGATCCAACCACCGGGTGTCATGACTTAGCCTCCGACTGAAGTTGTTCCTGCTTATTCCACCGCTTGACAGACTGAGCAATCAGTAACATAAACAAAACCGCAACCAGAATGATGAATCCCACTGTCATCTGAGCTACGCGATCCTCAGCCAGTGCCTTGAAATAATTCCCTGTTTCCGCGGTGGCTTGCTGGTATAACCAGACTACAAAAACGATGCCCAAGTATACGGGGGCCACATACTTGAGTATGTAGCCGACCAATCTCGGAACCCGGATGCTGGCTCCGCGGTTGATCTCCTCCATGCCTTTGTCGATGCCGAGACCCCATCCGAAAAGGATGGTCTGGAAGGTCGCCAAGACAAAGATGCAGAACGTGCCAACCCAGAAGTCCATCGTATCCAGCGCCATCAGGTTTTTGGAAAAGTACACCACGAAGAAGCTGCCGACCATCGTGATGAACCCGAGCATGGCAACGGACGCCCGCCGGCCAAGCCCCAAGCCCTCTTCCAGCAAGGCAATTGCCGGCTGAAGCATGGAAAGTGAACTTGTCACCGCAGCAAGAAACAGCAGGAAGAAAAACAGCGTACCAACGAATCGCCCACCGGGCATCGACTCGAACACTTGCGGCAATACCATAAAGCCGAGGTCAAAAGTCCCCCGCCCCGCGACACCTGCCGCCCCAAGAAAAATAAACGCGGCAGGAATAGTTATCAGGCCGCCTAAGGCCACTTCACAGAATTCATTCCCCGCGTTAGAGGTCAAAGATGACAAGGCCACGTCATCATCTTTTTTCAGGTAACTGGCATAAGTGATGATGATGCCGAAACCGACTGACAACGAGAAGAAGATCTGGCCGGTCGCTTCCAGCCACATCTGACCGTTCATCAGGCTCTTTACAAAAGATCCATCTTCAGTCTTGGGATTCCACATGAATCCCAGACCGTTGAGCACATTCAATTCCGGTTTGCTCGGATCGGGGGTTCCCAGCGTCAATACCCTGCCAAGCACAACCAGTGCACACAGGATCAACAGAGGCATCGCAAACAAGCAGAAGCGTTCAATCCCCTTGCTTAACCCCCGATAGATGAGAATGAAATTAAGCACAAAACAGAGAACCAACGCAATAACCGCTGGGCTTACGCCACCGTTTCCGAGCAGGAAGCCATCCGCTTCCATCCCAATGAAGTCCTTGAAGAAGCCGATATAGGCCTGGCTGTCGTTCCCTAAGGACAAGGCGCCCGTCGCAGTGTAATAGGCGTAGCTAAGACACCAGGCTTCTATGAAGACGTAGTACATGTAGATGACAACGGGTACAAGCATGCCGATCACGCCGAAGTAAGGGGCCGCCCGGTTTCGCCAGATCGTTCTGTAGATGCCCGGAGTGGAGTTGTGCCCTCGTACCCCACCGTAGCGCCCCATCCCCCACTCAGCCCAAGCCAGCGGGATGCCCAGCACCAACAACGCGATGAAGTACGGGATCATGAAGGCCCCGCCCTCGTACTGTGCCGCCTTGCCCGGGAAGCGGAGGAAGTTACCCAACCCCACCGCGCTTCCCATGACCGCGAGGATCACCCCGATGCGTGTACCCCATGATTCGCCGCTGCCTGTGCCTTTTGCCATAATGTGTTTCCCGTGCCTGGTTCAAAAGACTCCGACGTGACACCCAATCGGACAAACCCTGATCGAGTCATGAAGTTATAGCAGAAGATAGCCACGCGGGGTGAAAACGCAAGCTCGGATCTTTGCTAAGCTTGCCCACTGATGAAAACCGCTACGGACCCGAATGCATGAATCCACCACATGATTCCCCACCCGATCCCGGGCCGACCGATCCTATCCATCAGGCAGCAGAGGCCGCCGTCGGCCCTGTCAGCCGATGGGCGATTCACCGCCGTCTGTACGACTGGGTGCTCTCCCTGGCTGAAACGAAACACGCGACCTGGTCTCTGTTCGCCCTGAGTTTTTCCGAATCGAGCTTTTTTCCGATACCACCGGACGTGCTCTTGGGCCCGTTGTGTCTAGGCAAGCGGGAACGGAGCCTGTGGTTCGCCTTGGTCACGACCGTAGCCAGTGTGTTAGGCGCCGTCCTAGGGTACGCCATCGGATACGGAGCTTGGGAAGCGGCACAAGGATGGATTTTCGACTATGTGCCGGGCTTCTCACAAGAGAAGTTCGACACGGTCCAGCACTGGTATGACGCGTGGGGCGTGTGGGTGCTGTTTGTTGCGGCTTTCACCCCAATCCCGTTTAAAGTATTTACAATCGCGGGGGGAGTGTTTGCCCAACCGTTATTGCCTTTCGTGCTGATTTCAACGGTGGGCCGTGGTGCGAGGTTTTTCCTTGTGGCCGGATTGTTCTGGTGGATCGGGCCTAAAGCCGTGCCTTTCATCGACAAGTATTTCAACCTGCTCTGCGTTCTTTTCGTTGCCCTGTTGCTCGGCGGGTTTATGTTATTGAAACTTATTCACTAG
>CAZJCN010000023.1:0-19372 GCA_964544195.1 uncultured Phycisphaeraceae bacterium
TGCTTCACATCGGGTAAAATCCGTGTGTCGATGCAGTTTTGAGACGGAGCCTAATTCAAGCCCTTGAAGGTTGGGAGGCAACTCACGCTGACGCGCCCCACGCCCAGACGCGAGTCTGGATCGGAAAATTGGCTTTAATCAATCAGGATCCGGATCGGGTTCTCGTTGCAGTAGAACCGGTTATTGCAAACACGCCCACTGCGGGTCGGTTCACCTCACAGGAGTGCGAGGCGTTGTGGCTTCAGGGATGGGCGCAACTGCAGCATGCCCAGCGCAGACTTGTCCCACCCGTGTTGCCTTCGGCGTATACCGCTTCGAACCGTGATGGGGAGAGCGGCTGGTTATTATCAGGCGTATCTCCTAATCCAAACCCCAGGCCGGAAACTCTACAATGGTCTAAGTCCGCGTCGGCGAGCTTTGAGGCCCTCGTGATGGAAGCCGGCCCCGACCAACGAGTGCTCGCCTATGACGGCCTTGGGTGTGCCCAGGTCTTGCTCGGCGAGTACCGTCAGGCGGACAGCGCCTTCGGTCGTGCCATAGCGTATGCTGCGATCAACGCGAAGCCACCGGCGACCTCATCCCCAGACCAGCAGGCGTTAGTCGCCCGGCTGCACTCGGCCCAGTCACAGGCTCGCCTGCTGGCAAACTTACAGATCTACGGCCAGGGATTCCTGGCGTTCCGCGAGGCCGATCAACGCCGGCAAGAAGGCGCTTATGACGAGGCGTTGCGCTTGTATCGGCGCTGTATTACCCTAGCCTCGCACGACCTCGATGCGCGTGAGAATGAAGCGACCCCTAACCCGCTCGTGTCTGCGGCGGGGCTGTATGGGGCCAACTGTCTGGTCAATCTAGGCCAACCGGCCCAGGCTCAACGGGCATTGAATCAGATGCTTGAATCGGAAGCATCCGGTGTCTACACCGGCGAGGCCTACCTGATGCGAGCCGAGTTGTGGCTCGATCCACGAGTCGGCCCGCCGAGCGCCCTCAAGACGATCCGGGACTTGGACCAATTCGACGCGTGGATAAAGGACGCCCGTGCCGATCCGTTACAAGCCCGCGTAGGCTACCTGCCGTCCGGGTTGACTCACACGGCCACTCCAAGTCACGCATCCACTCATGAAACACGACTAAGCCACGCATGGTCGGGCTTGGACCCGAAGAAGCCGATGCCCGGAGCCTTGGTCCATTACCGCAACACGCCGGGGTACCTAGACCGGCTGGAAGCCCGCGCCGCCATGCTCCGTGGGTTCCTGCTTCTGGCTAATGGCGAGGGGGACGCCGCATTGGAACAATTTAAGCGGCTCCTGAAACTTGACCCCGGCAATCGGGACGCCGGCATCCTGCGCGGCCCGGGCGATTTTGCCCGGCTCAAGTTCGCATGCGAACAGGGTTACCTCGTGGCGCTGCCGCAGGAGATTCGGAGCTTCAATGGCATGCAACGCCTCGGCGTACTCCAGGGTGACTTCCTGTATGTGACCCGGCGCTTCGAAGATGCCAAACGCACCTATCAAAGCCTGCTCAGTGACCAATACGGGAAGCTGAGTAAAGAAGCCCGCGATTACGCAACTTACGGGGTGGCGATGTGCCAGGCCCGCATGGGCGACCGCGATATGGCGATAAACAGCCTTGAGGCCGTCCTCCAGCGCACGGACAATACCCTGACCGAACAACGCGCAACAGCCGCCCTGGCGAACCTGTCTCGCGCCGCTTCCGATGACGACCGCATCGACCAATCGAACAGCCTGCTCCAACGCCTGGCTTACTCCGACAGCGGCACCCGCTGGGCGGACCAAGCCCGGATATCGATGGCGCTCGACTACTACAACAAAGGCTCGCGCGGCGCGGCCCAGAATATGCTCCGTCGGGTCAAGTCGAGAGAAGGACCGCTCAACCGTCTGGCCCGCAAACTCTTTACGTCCGGAATCACATTCTAACGACCGTCTTAACCCAATAACCCGTAACCCCGGGGAGGCGACCACCGTAATCACATCTAGAAAATCGAAACTCAACCCCCTCAACAGCGCCGCAGCCCGGTTGCTCTTTGGATTAGCCTTTCTTCTGGCTTACCCTGCATCCCCGGCGCAGGCCCAAGTCATCGATGTCGCCGCCCAGCCCGGCAAGGTACAGGACAACGGTACACTCGATGCCTCGCTGCCCGATCTGATCAGCGAACTCGATGTGGTCACCGACGGGGATTCGGTTTATACACGCCTGGAAATCCGCCCGCAGTCCGGCTGGAAGTTCGCAACCTTCCCGGGTCAAGACAGCTATGTCGATATGGAAATCCAGGTTCTCGACGGCCTGCCAGCGCGGATCACCCAACAAGGCCCGGACAAGATCGTCATCACCCGGTTCCAGTCAGACCCCGTCTCAGCCGACGCCTTCACCTTCTTCGCCGAAGGGCTGATGGCTCCTGCCGATGGGCAAGGCGGCGGGGATTTCCACTGGGCCGTCAAACTCGTCGCGCCCGAGCCCGAGATCGTGACCGCCGATACACAGGGCCCCCAGACAATTACGCCTGTTCGAAAGTCTAAGAATGAAGTCATTGCCTCAGTATGCGGCGGTGGTGGTACGGGCGGCGGTGGGACAGGCGGTGGCGGGACGGGTGGCGGCGGTTGCGAAGAACCCGCCCCACCCAAACCCGATGACACTTGCGTGTATTCGGCCGGAGCGGGGATCAACCTCGACGGCCTGCAACTGGTCGGGCCGATCTTCGTTACGCCCGGACAGACTGTATCCTCCTACTGCTTTGAACGTAACGGTCAATCGGTGGGTGGCGCTACCGGGGTCACCGACGATGACACACGAACCGACACGGTTTATACACTCGACGACGGTTGTCCACCTTCGTGGCAGCCGGCCATTGAAGATACGACAGTTCAAGATTCCATCAGCCAGACCTGGGAAATCAGTGATCCTAACATCACGATCAATGAAAGTAACGGCACTTTTACCGTGCCAGCCGATGCGGTTCAGCCAACATTCTATACGGTCACTGTAACGTTCGACGACGCTGCCGACGTTGGGAGTTGCACAGGCAGTCGTGATGACAGCCCGGTTTCTCTAAGCCTGACAATGGTGGTGGTTGATTTCGGCCTTAGCATCGATAGTGATAATGACAATGGCCTGAACGACCCGACGACCGACACCGATCCTGATGCCCAAGACGCTATGGAAGAAGATGCACCAGGAAAAATCGTCTTCGTAAACCATAACGATGACGATGGCGATGAGGTGCCCGATTACGCCCAGTACGACAACCCCGACGAGGCGACATTCGTCCCTGTCGTCATCACCATACCCACCGGAATTAACCTCCAGAACGCTGTCCTTACCTTCACCGGACCCTTGGCAAGCGACCTGCCCAGTGATGCCCCCACCGTCCTCGCGCAAGGTGTGGGCGTTGGGCAGTACGATTACAACGACTGGAGCGCCCGGCGGGTCGGCACCGCTCGCCTGTACGCGATCAACGCCCCCGGCGACGCCCGGACCGATACGGATGCACCGGACGACTCCCTGATCGAATCCGGCGAAGAGATCGACGCCACACAGTTCTTTGCCGCCGGTGGCACGCGCACACTTTGGCTGGAAGGCGTCAACGAAATGGCTAACCAAAGCCTGACCGTCCGGCTACGCGTCCCGGGGCCTACCCCGGGTGCCTGCGATGAATACAATCTTGAAGACACGGTCACTTTCAGTGTGGTTGACCTGAACATCGGCGTGAATAATAACAACAACCTCAATAATGACGATGGCCTGCACGTGGGCCAGCCGGACGTCGCGTTCAACATCGACGATGATGACGAACTCGTTGAAGACCAAGGCCCGGGATTCCTGTTCTGGGCCCTGCGGGATGGGCAATCAGCCGCCACGCTGAACCGCTACAACATCGCCGACGCCGCCCCGATGCTGATCCAGGTGCCGGATGTTCTGCGCGAACAAGGCTTCAAGTTCTATCTTACGATCTCCCGGGTCGTTGCCGGTAGCGCCGAAGTCAGCGTCTTCGAGTCCGTTGCAAACGGTACACCATCCCCTGCTGATCGATTGCTGTTTCTTAAAGATGAAAGTAATGCGCAGAATCAACTGGATAACTTTGGATCCCGACTTATGGCAATTTCAGGTGACACTCCGACAGAAGTCACCGTTGCGCCGGACCGGATCGACAACGAGTTTCTGATTGTCGGCAAGAACACCGGGGCGGGGGGCACCACGGCCGAATCCACGGTCGTCCTGACGTTGGTTGCCGAGGATAGCGGCGGCAACACCAGCCAGGTCCAGGTCGATTCCACTCGCTTGACCTTCCGCCACATCCGACAATTCTGGGCGGAATACAACGCCCGCAACGGCGGCTCCACCCAGGGGCAGTGGTTGAATTACCCTCTTGAGAACGGGCGAACGGTCGATCTGGACCGATACCCCACGCCGGTCCTGGCCGGGGGCGTCAACGACATCCAGAACAAGAACCATTACATCGTAACCGTACACGGATACAACAACAGCCCTGACGACGCAAGAAGATTCAATGATCGATTGTACCGCCGCCTGTTCTGGATCGGTTCCCGGGGCCAGTTGATCGGCTTCTCCTGGCAGGGTGACGAGTTCGCGCCATTCTTCGACAACAACGTGAGGAACGCATTCCAGAGTGCCCCCGCGTTCTGGGAACTGATGACCAACGTCGATGACTGGGCGGGTGGCAGTACGGCGAATGTGGATGTGATCGCGCACAGCCTCGGCAACCTGGTGGTCTGGGAAGCCGCACGTCTCCATCAGCATCAGCAAGTGGTGACCGGTCCGATGGCCAACCGGTTCCTGATGGTCGAGGCTGCGGTCTGGCAAGAAGCGTTCGATACGCCCGGCGTGTTGACCTATGGCGCACCTTTAGATCCTGACGACGTGGCCAGCTACACGGTGGATGAGCAACAACGCATGTCCTGGCGCGGCTGGTTCAGTGGGGCTAGCGCCTCATTCACGGGCGTTATTAATAGTTATAGCGCTGATGATGCCACTGGGGCGGGCGATAGCGCATTATTGGGTGCGATGCGTCTTAACGATCATACATTGAGAAGTATTTTCCGCCAGCACTACACACGCGAACTCACGTTTGGTGGGGGCAATGCCAGGCATCGTACACCCCAAGACACGGGACTTTCCGAGCACCGTTTCGACCACGTCCCCGCCCTTATGCAGGAGGGACAACGCAGAAATCCTCTCCTAGGCTATCCGTTAGAGAGCCTAAACGAGCCCATCGGCGCATTTGTGCATCCAACTCTTAGCCCTCGAAATGCTAAGAGTTCTGGTTGGCGTCCCAGTATGCACAGCGACCTGCACGTAATCGAGGAGGGAACTGAGCCAAAGGATATCATGTGGTTCCCGAAGATCTATCCCTGGTATAATCTCGTAGCCTTACCGAACAATAATCGCGGCGTGGAGTAAACAATGAATCTATCAAACAAACATTTTTATCTACTCGCCACAAACCTTCTGTTATTTGCGTTTCTACTCGTCACCGCTCATAGCGTGTATGCAGACGAACTCGGCGGAGATAAGCCCGCAATCGGATCGGACGAAGACATTCGCGAACGCTGGAAGGCCATCCTCCAGAAGGAAGAGACCCCCGAGGTGATGGAGGAGAAACGACTGCTCTATATCGAGATCATGAGGCGGGAGAGTGATTCGAGGACCCACGACTTCGACGTCTCCGGCATGGTGGTGGACGAAGAGGGCCGGCCATTGAAAGACGTGACCATCCTATATGGTTTTCGTACAAGGACCGGTTGGGAACAATTCAAAAAAGATGGCGGGCAAAAACAGGTGGACGGTGAATTCTCAATAACGGGTGGAAAGTGGGAAACCTTGAATATTACCGTAAGGAAGGAGGGGTATTATGACGAAAGCTTGAGTTTCTCCGGTCCCCCTGCGGAGCAGATGCTGGACTCGATCCTTAAAGGGGACAAGCCCAACACACGGAAGGTCAAGGTCGACGATCTGGTCGTGACCCTGGTCAAGCAGGGCGAGATGACATATCTGCGCGAGTACGGACGTGAGGTCGCTGTGCATGAATTTGTCGAGGGTTTTGGGAATGGTAAGCACACGATCTACCGCGCCGACGGCTCGGGTGTGGCGATCAACCTCAGCGACGACGGCAGCCGCCGCGACTGGAAGCCTGAGGATACCTGGACGGACGTCCCGAACCTGAACGACCTCCGCCCCGCACCGCCGCTGCTGGTCTATGTGCAGGCGGACGTGGAAGACGGGATGATTCCAAACAACTCGATTCAGGATATTCATGCTTATGGCGAAAGCGGTGGTCCGCGACGACTGCCTAAGCACCTCTTGCTGCGTATAACCGATCCTGAGGGCGGGTTTATCCACTTCCCCGTTGAAGATCGCAAAGCGTTCATCTACGACCGCTTCAATCGCGGCATGCGCCAAGCCCCCGAAACCGGCTACGAGCCAACCCTAGCCATCTATCCAGACAGACAGATCCCCGTCTACTTCTTCATCAAGGCGGGCAACCGCTACGGCAAGGGTGTCTTGCACAACGTCAGGGTGGCCGAGGACGGTTCGCGGGTCGATTGCGAAGTCAAGCTCTATATCCAGCCCGACGGCTCCCGCAACCTGGAAACCCTGAGGTTCTCGGCACACGATAATCTGAAGCGGTCCATTCGCGGACAGGTGAGGTTGAGGTGGTCCACAAGCGAGTTCGGCGGGAATCCGCAGCCACCGGGGGCGGTTCAAAACACTATGAAAGCCGGTGAAGTGGTCCACAAGCGAGTTCAGCGAAAATCCGCAGCCACCCGGAGCCGGTCCAAAATGTCGGGCACTGCCCGTTTTCCCCTTATTTCATGCGGCTTTCCGTTCATAATGACTCAACAGCCCGCCCAACAACGCCTGCCGCTGGACAGGCCCGACCTCCCCGGTCGGCGGAGGCGACTCGGTCGCACGGATCGGATTGTGGCTCGTGCTCAATGGCCGATTCTCCTTGCCTTGATGCGGGCGGAGACGATTATAGTAGTCCACATAAATTTGCACGATGTGGTCCATGTGGCGGAGGCTGAAGCAGAAGAAGTGGTTCAGGCACTCTCGTTTCAGGCTCCCGATCCACGATTCAGCGAAGCAGTTGGCGATCGGAGCCTGGAACGGCGTCTTGACAATCTGTTCGCCCACGCTTCGGAAGTGTTCGTCGAAGGCTTGGGTGAACTTCGTGTCACGGTCGTGGATCAGGAAGCGAAGCGCCAGGTTTTCATCCTCCAGCCACATCGTCACGTTGCGCGCCTGCTGCTGCACCCATTCGCCGGTCGGGTGGTAAGTGCTCGGCGAGACGAAGACCTTCCTGCTCCCGAGGTGGATGAACATGAGGCAGTAGGCAACTCGTTTGCCCAGCGGCGTCCACACGCTCTTGCAGAAAAAGTCGCAGGCCACCATGGTGTTCAGATGCATGTCGACGAAGGTTCGCCACGGCGTGGTCACACCTTTGGGCGCATGGCGGTCCGGATCGGGCAGCACCCCTTCATCGACCAGCACCCGCCGCACCGTGCTGCGGCTGGAAGGCAGCGCCAGTTTCTTCAACTCACCCACGATCCGCCTGACGCCCCAGCCGGTGTTCTCCCGCGCCAGGCGGAGGATCAACGCGCGGAGCGAAGCGGGAATCACGCGACGGCGGCCGACACGCCCGGGCGCTTGACCATCGGCCTTCTCCCGCAGCCAGCGCCTGTACGTCTTGACATTGACGATACCGATGAGATCATCGACGTCATGCCCCATCGCTGCCCCCAGTTTCAGAAGCCTCGCCCGCTCCTCCGGCGATACGATCACCCGGTTGCCCGGCATCCGCGCTCGAAGCATCTCAATCTGCGCCAGCAGAAACCCGATTCGGGCCTCACGCCGGGCCGACCAGGCCTCGGCAAGCAGCATCAGCAACACCAGCAACCAGCGTGGGAGCACTTATCCGCCCTCCGGTCCAAACGTCGTAAGTCCAGTATTGGTAACAGCCCGACATTATGGACCATCCCCGCAGGATTGCCAGTCGATACCGAATCGCATCGCCCCCTTCGCCAGCCCGATCGCCCGGCAGGTTGCCGGCTCGGTACCCCCGATTCGCCCTAAAATAATCTGAAATCCGGCGGGCCAGCACCACAAAAAAATCATACCCGACTTCCCGAAGAGGGTTTGGACCACTCTAGGCGGCAGGGATTCGATTTCGCGGGGCCGACAGTGCTGTCGCACTTGTTAATATTTCTAATCGTTATCCATGCAGCATGAGTGTTACATGCTAATAGCACCGGATATCAATAATTGAAGGGCTGATATTGGATTCAGTGGCGAGTTGGTCGATCACCAGCTTGCTCGTCGTGATCGGCTTCTCGAGATGGATCGTGTTCTGGGCATGGTGGTTGTCGGTCACCATCGCCAACACGTTGCCACTGGCATCTCGGATACGATACTGACTGACACAGAAGGGGACCTGTCGTTCAGGGTGACCCCACAGCACGGTTTCCATGGCGTGATCAAAGTCGCCGTCGAAACACAGCACGATGCGGGACAGGGTTTGCGGGCTTGGCCAGGTCAGTGTCAGGCTCGGGTTGGGGTCGTTCCGCTCGGGAACCCACGCGTTGGGCTGATGGGTGGGGCGAAGCCAGCCGTTGCCGATGTTATCGACGTTGAAGCATGGGATCGGCGGGGCGAGTGTGATCGCGGGGTTGTGTCCGTCCGGTCGACGGCGGGGGATCCAGAACTCGAACCGATCGACGCCGATGCCCGGCGGGGGGTCCTGCAACGTTCCTTTGGCGACCTTTTCGTTGGCGGCCCGGTGGACCGTGAGGATGCCCGTCAGACGCTCTTCGCTCATCCGCACGTCGATGTCGGGGTTGGGCATCAGGCAGACAAACGCGTAACAGGCCTGTTCGATCTGACTTTTGAACCGGAGTCGGACGGGCTGGTCCTCTCCTGCCGTGATCGGAAGTTCGATCCGCTCCAGCACTACATCCGGGGTGTGATTGTCCTGCTTCGAGCTGACGCGAAGCTCGGCGTGCAGTGTGGTATTGCTGGCGGCGGATAAGCGGTAGGTCACCTCGGGCATCGGCCCGGGTCGGACCGGCAGCATGATCGCCTGTGCATCGGTCAGCGTCATCCAAGGCCCGTCCGCAGGCAGGACGTCCAGCTTGCGCGTGGTTGAGGCGGTGATTTCAGCCGAGCCTGCCAGGTTCTCCGGGTCTTTCAGTTCGATGTGCGGGATGTACTGACCATCGCGGAGCAATTGCAACTGCAGCCGGCGCATCCGATCGGGCTTGAGCAGGTCACGGGGCAGTTGTTTTTCCTGCGTGCACAGAACCGCTGCCGTGCCCACAGCCTGGCCGGCCTGGGCGCAGGTCAGCATGACCCGGGTTGAGCCGAACGCGACATGACTGACGCTGATGATCCGTCCGCCAAGAAACAGGTTCTCGATGTTCCGGCTGTACATCGTGCGATAGGGGATCTGGTAGACACCTTTGCTGTGCCATTGGGTACAGGCGGGTGCTTCGCTGTACAGCCCCTTAACGGGGTGGTGGTCAAGGCTCCAGCCGCCGACGGACACCGCGTCCGGGTGAGTGCGCTGCTCGATCACGTCCTGCTGGATGAGCATGTAGTCGCCTTCGAAGCGTCGGCTTTCACGTTTGCCGGGGATCTGGCCGACCCATTCCAGTGTCAGGTTTTCAGCTTCCGGAAACTCGCCGGAGTTTTTGATGTAGTTCCACACCCCGTAGACGACACGCCACAACTCCTGCTTGATGGTTTCACTGGCGTGGATGGTGTCCAGGTATCCGCCGTACTCGAACCACCAGAACTGACAGGCCTGCGCGGTGGAATCGAACCCGCGGTACCGGCGGATCCGGCGCACTTCGTCCATGCTCAGGGCGTTGGCGGGGGGGATAAACCGAACCGGACGCCCGACATCTTTGCTCATGAAGTAAAGCGTGTGTCCGAGCAGATCGGTTGACGGCTTTTCGGGCGCATAGGGTTCGCCGAACTCGTCGCGGGATTCCTGTCCAATCCGGAATGCGGCGCCGGCAAGAAAGCCGACGATCCCGTCGCCCGACGCGTCGAGGAACAGCGGAGCATGGACCTGGTATTTCGTACTGTTAAGAAGGCTGTTGAAAGCGGAAACCGATTCGATCCGGCTCTCGGAGTGTTTGACGACTTCAAACACCGCGGTGTTCAGCAACAATGTCAGATTCGGCTCGGCGGTCGCTTTTTCGTAAAGCAGAGCATCAAACAGGACGGGATTGCCCTCCGGATTGCGATAAAGGTTTTCGGTCAACAGCTCGTTGATCAGGCCTCCTTCGCGTGCCCAACGGTTGTTGTTGCCCATGTGAGAGGTGGCGCCCAGCGCCCAAAGGCGGACTTCACTCGACGCGTTACCTCCCAGGACCGGCCTGTCCTGGATCAGTACGACCTTGATCCCACCGCGTGCTGCCGTGATCGCGGCGCAGGTGCCGGCCAAACCGCCGCCGACCACACACAGATCGGTCGTCAGCGTTTCCGTTCGTAATGTTCTTTCTCGTTCAGGTGGAGCCTTAATCACCGTCGGAACTCAGCGGGATATGGATGTTGCAGGAATGATCGCCCAGTCTCGCAGCACAGAACAACACGCGGGGCTGTCCGTCTTCACAGTAAAGCTGCGGCCGTTCGAGGTAATCGTATTTAACCGTTCGTCCGTCGGCATGACGGATTTCACGGTTACTCACCAGTGAATGTTCAGCCAGATGCCAATCCAACCCGTCACCGGATTCAAAAAGCACGAGGGACCTGTGAACGCCTGTGAAATGTCCCTTCATGTCTTTAAGCAGGGCGTAATACATCCGGTCCTGCACCCACACATAAGGGTCCTCAGCGGGGAACTTGACATCACCCAAGGTGAACAACGTGCCGGGTTGCTTGATAAATGGGCCTTCGGGGTAATCACTCAGTGCCGCTTTATGCACGACCGGGCCGCCGAACGGCAACGGGTCTCGCCGGCCCACCGCTTTGTAAATCATCAGGAAGCCACCGCCCGGCCTGGGGGTCACGGTCGGATTGCTCACAGCCAACGAATCGGGTGAGGTCGGGTCCGGGTCCACATCAATCAGGGGGTGGTCCAGCCGCTCCCATGGGCCGTACGGGCTGTCCGCCACGGCCACGCCGATCCGTTGATTGTTTCGGTGTGTCCAGTTGAGTGATTTCGGCCCGGCTGCCGGTGATCGATCCCCGGTGTTGCCCATGTAATAAAGGAAGTATCGCCCTTCGTGAGTGCGGATGGTCGGGTTGTGTGTGCAGAAGCCGTCCCACCATTCAGGGCCTCGGGCCGGGAGCGCGACATCGACGAAGCGATACGGGCCCAACGGCTGGTCGGCCACAGCGTGGGCGACTTCCGAGTGTGTCACCCAGGCATTGAACCCCTTCTCCCGGGGCCAGCGCGAGTAATACAGGTGACAGTTCCCTTCGGCATCACGCACCATCGATGCGCCCCAGACGTGGTGATCGGGTTCCGACAGGACGGCATATTCGGGCACCGGACGCATCATCCGGGACAGATCAGGTGCCCCAGAGCTGGGCGCAATAATCCCTGCGTCATCTGATGTAGCTGAAGTATTAAACATACCCACAGTGTAGGGTGTAAATCCCCTTTGGCTATGACGGTTGGCATCGAAAACAACCACATTTACGCCACTTTGGCTGGAATGAGGTGGCCGGGCGGGACTTGACATCAGAATCGGCTATAACTGGCGCAAAAGTGCATAATCTTTACGCGTTTTACTCTATCTGCGCTTGGTGTTGAGCCATATACTCCCACCTATATATCCGGCTGGAAGGGGGTGGTTGTTGTTGTAACGTGTTCTAATCAAAGAGCTTGAGACCGCTGTTCTACCCGACTCTTAACGCTCCTTTAAGTCTGGCATACCGACCAACATACGCCTGTTCCAGAAGACCCCGCATAACTATTGAAATTGAAAAGGGCTATCCAAGTGAAGGGTTCAGATCGTTTCGACCGCTGGGTATCCGTGACTGTTGGGATTGTGTGTACGTTTACCACCCTCGTTCACGGTGTCACACTCGTCGTCCAGCCGGATGTCAGGCTGGAGCTGCGGTCCGGGCCACACGTTGTCAATGAGGTGGACCGCCAACGGTATTTCCGTATTTACCACTTCCCCGGCATGTTCAGCGAGGCGTTGGCCGAGCAGATGAAGGAGTTGGGGATTATCCCGGGACGCGGGACGGGGCCTTACCTCAAGGACCCGGGAGGAGATGCGGAACGTGCCGGCTGGTCTGATTCTCACAGCGAGCAGTTCCTGAATTATGTCAAGTACTTCCGGACCGCCAAGGCCCGTTACGGCGACATCCCATTTGCCATGGCCGGGGGCAATTACCCGGAAGGCGGGTCGGTGTCCGGCGGCGACGCACACACACAGGTTGACCCCACCATGGTGACCAAGCACAGCAAGGGGGTTCAACCCGTAAATTTCGATCTGTGCGTTGACCTGATCCGTCAATGGCTGCGAACACTGCGCGAGAATAACGCGCCCTTGCCCACGTACTTTTCACTACTCAATGAACCCGACGCCACATGGGACAACACGCCCGACCCCGTTCAGGACTTTCTGGATTTCTCCCGGCTGATGGCGGTCGAACTGAAAGACGAGTTCCCCGAGGTGGAAATCACCGGCCCTTGCACGGCTTGGGGACACCCCAAGGGCGATTGGGCCCGCTGGCTTCGATCAGGTTGGGAGAGAAAGTTCATCGAACACGTCGGAGATGTTGCCGGCGCTTATGACTTTCACATCTATAGCAAGGAATATTGGGCTTACGAAAACAGGAACCCCGACGGTCCCGAGCCGCCGGACAAGCTTCCGTATCCCAACCTCTATGACCAGTTCAGCCATGGCGGGATTTACATCTGGGACTTCGGAAAAGCTCAAGCTTTCCTTGATCTGGTCTTCGCTCACCATCAGGCAACCTGGGCTTCGCCGTCCCTTCCCGTCATCATTACTGAATTCGGTCGGCAGGGGATCCACCCCCAGACCGGGCCTTGGGAAAGCGAATACAAGTATTACCTTTATGCAACGACGGTCACCCGTCTTTGGATGACTTTCATGGATCGGCCTGAAGTCGTCATGACGGTTCCATTTATCCTGCCAGAAAGTGATCGCGGTTACGCCAGCAAGCGTGGACAGGCGCTTTACACCCGGCCCAACGCTCCCGACGATCTCTCGACAAAGCCGACCCCGTTTCTTCAGTACTACGGCTTCTTCAAGGGGCTCAAGGGTGATCGTGTAGTCAGCCGTTGGCGTGGTCTCAGCCCTGCCGAGGCGGTGGGGTTGTTTGCGATCGCCACGAGGGATGGAAACAAGCTCTGGGTGCTGGTGCATAACGCACCAAACCGGCCGGTGGAACTGAATCTGCAGATTCCGACCGCAGATCTTGCCGGACCGGTCCGTATCGCCCGCATGCGGTGGGAAGGCGAAGTTCCTCAAACCCATGCACAAATCACATCCGGAAAATGGCGCATCGACCTTCAGGCTGACGAGACGGTTGACCTGTCACGTATTCACCTGGCCCCTGAAGAAACAGCCTTGGTAAAAGTTGATCTTTCGACACCACACCCATACAGGCAGCAGATCGTGGATCGTTATTACGCATCACAGACGTTAGAGCCTTTGGATAGTCAGGCGGATACACCGTCCGCCAACTTCACGATCGATTTGCCCCCCGAGTCGTGCAAGGGGCAGGCTCAGCTTGTTGCCGGATTTGCTTCGCCTCAAGGCCCCGAACCGGGTACACGATTGTGGGTCTGGGTCAACGGCCAACGAACTTCTGTTGTACTCGATTTTGCAGAAGGAGCCCGTGATCTGTTCGCCCCGGTATGTGTGGACATGCCACTGGCGCGCTCAAGCCGGGGACCAATCAGATACAGTTTCAGCTCGAAGCCGACTCGCCGGTGAGCGGCGCTGTGATCGCCGCGTTACGGCTGGATGTGACGAATCCGACACACGCTTTGGAAGGCCGGTAAACGCCGTGATTATGATTGATCTATTCATCGTGCTTTGCTTCGGTGTTGCCCTGATCGAGGTCGGGACATTCTTCGGCAAACGCCTGAAGACCAGTGCCGACCAGTTTCTTGCCGGCGGACAATGTCCCTGGTGGGTTTCCGGCCTGTCCGCCTACATGACTATGTTTTCAGCCGGAACGTTCGTGGTCTGGGGCGGGATCGCCTACACACAGGGCCTGGTCGCGGTTTCGATCAACATGTGCTACGCCATAGCCGCGTTTGCAATCGGGTTCTGGATCGCCGGGCGGTGGAAACGGCTCGGTTACGCTTCCGCCGCGGAGTTTATCGAGGCACGGTTCGGGCAGAGCGTTGTTCAGTTCTATGTGTGGTCCAATGTGACGGTCATGATGTTCGCCTTGGGGGCCATGGTCTATGCGCTGGCTGTGACCATCGCGGCTATCACCCCGTTGCCCCCCGATCACCTGCTGGCTGATCCGGACACCGGGCAACTGTCGGTCCCGATTATCAGCGTGTTCGTCGTGGCTTTGGTGGTGGGATACACCGCCATGGGCGGGTTGTGGGCCGTGCTGATGACCGACGTGTTTCAGTTTCTGGTCCTGACCGTGGCGGTGATCTTTCTGGTTCCTCTCACACTTTCACACATCGGCGGCGTGCAGGGTTTCGTCGAGGGTATGCCTGATGGTTTTATGAACCCGGTATCTGATCGCTACGGCTGGGTATTCCTCGCAGGCTGGGTCATTGTCAACTTTTTCAAGATGGGGGCCGAGTGGTCGTTCGTGCAGCGGTACCTGTGCGTGCCTCGGGAGTCGGACGCCAAAAAGGTCGCGGTGCTATTCGGCCTGCTTTACCTGACCACGCCTTTCTTCTGGATGCTGCCGCCGATGATGTTTCGAGTGATTAAGCCGGACGTCAACCCGGAGCAGGCCTACATTCTGGTCTGTGCGGAAGTGCTGCCGGTCGGCATGGTGGGCATGATGATCGCCGCGATGTTTTCCGCTTCAGCCAGTTCGTTGAGTAGTATCCTCAACGTCAATGCCTCGGCGATGGTGGACGAGATTTACCGTAAATGGATCTCTCCTCAGGCAACCGAGAAACAATTGGTCCGGGCCGGGCGGATCGCCACGGTGATTCTCGGCTTGGAAGTGCTCGCCGGCGCCATTATCATCCCCGCGTACGGCTCGATCACCAACTTCATCATCTCGTTCATGATGCTGGTTGCTTCCGCCATGCTCTTTCCCACGATCTGGGGGTTGTTCTCCCGCAAGATCGGGGCCGAGTCCATCGCGATCGTCATCCCGGTGTCGATCCTTGTCGGTTTTACCGGCAAGTGGGGACTTCAGGCCGATGGGTTTCTCACGGAAATCGCCTTGTTCAAACCGTTGGTGAATCAGTACCAGGCCAATCCGATGAGAACCGAGATGCTTATGGGGCTGGGGATTCCCTGCCTGCTGCTGATATTGTTGGAGCTGGTCATACAACGGCCCGCACCGGGCGCCAAAGCCTTGGAACATGCAATGTCACGCGTCGAGGAGTCCTCGTCTGCGACACCTTCTGCGCTGATTCTTCCCCAACAGATGGTCGGTTTCTGTCTGGCCTGTATCAGCCTGGTCATGTTTTTGCTGATCGCCTTCAACCCGGATCATGTCTCGGCCCTCCTTACGGCTGGAACGATCCTGGCCCTGATCAGTTTGGCCATCTTTTACCTGGCTGCACGCCAGTTACAGTCGCGAAACGAACCCGAATCGCAGCCGGTTCAATGAGTGATCCCGCATGAGATGCCCTGTGTCTTGAGGACTTGTCCGTATCATCCGCTTTATACTTATCAGCTATCGATATGGGTAAAGGCTCGATAAAACAGAATCGTCGGGTAGCCGTCCTGATCGAATCAGACACCACCTGGTCACGATCGTTGATACAGGGGATCATCCAGTTTTCCAAACAGTATTACATGTGGGATCTGTATCTGGACCCGCACGCCTTCGATGAGGGTTGGCACCTGCCGGAAAACTGGCGGGGGGATGGGGTTATCGCCCGAGTCGCCACGCCGTTTGTGCTTCAAAAACTGCAGGAACTGAACCTGCCCGTGGTCAATGTGTCCGGGGTGCGGGTTGAGGGATGCGAATACCCGCGGGTGATGACATCACCCCAAGCCGAGGCCAACCTCGCCTACGAGGCGTTCCGTTCCCGTGGGATTCGTCAGTTCGGCTATGTGGGTAACACCGATGAGATCTACGTCAAAAGTCATTGCCAGACCTATCAACAGCTGTTGGAGCGTCATGGTCACCAGCTTACCGTCCATAAACCGACGTCCATAGAAGACCTGCAATCCTGGCTGCGAGGCCTTCACAAACCTATCGGGTTATTCTGTTGGGGCACTCATTGGGGCAACCGCGTCATCAATGCCTGTGCCCACGAAGGGATCAGCGTCCCTCATGATGTGGCGGTGTTGGGCTCCAATTACGACGAAGTGTTCAGCGAAGCATCGTCACCTCCACAAGCGGGAATCATGATGAACCCCAGACACATCGGGGAGGTTGCGGCGTCGGTACTGAATCGGTTGATGAACAATCAGCCGATCGACAGGAAAGAATGGCTGCTTGAGCCGATCAAAGTCGTCGTCAAACAGTCCATTGACACCCTGGCGGTGTCTGACTCCCGGATCTGTGCGGTACTGAAGTATCTGGACAAGAACGCGACACGGCCGATCACAGTGGATGACGTGGTCTCGGCTGTCCCGGCCCCGAGGCGAACGCTTGAAAGGCGATTCCGTGAATGTATCGGTTGCTCGATCGGCGAACACATCCGTCGGTTGCGGATCAACCGTGCCCGGGAATTATTGGCAAACACCAATCAGACGATGGTGGCCATCTCGGACGCCTGCGGCTTCTCCTCCTACAACTACTTCAACCGGGTATTCAAACAGGTGGTTGGCATCGCCCCCAGCAAGTACCGCAAAGAATGGCGAAGTCTGATCCTGAAACACGGTTGATCTAACCGAAAACAAGTTCAGGCCACATCTCCGTCCGTACCCGTCCCGCTGCTGCATGGCACATAATCCTGTGAGCATGCAACTACTCAAGTGTTTTATACTCGTTCTGTTGTGTACGGGCATGAAGAAACCCGGCCACCAGTGATGACCGGGTTCCCATCTCCGCAGGAGGAATGCTACGCTGATTGATGTTACCTGCGGCGTCTTAGGCAGAGTCCTGACAGGTTCACTATCTGTTCGCCTTGGTATGTGTGGACATGCCACTGGCGCGCTCAAGCCGGGGACCAATCAGATACAGTTTCAGCTCGAAGCCGACTCGCCGGTGAGCGGCGCTGTGATCGCCGCGTTACGGCTGGATGTGACGAATCCGACACACGCTTTGGAAGGCCGGTAAACGCCGTGATTATGATTGATCTATTCATCGTGCTTTGCTTCGGTGTTGCCCTGATCGAGGTCGGGACATTCTTCGGCAAACGCCTGAAGACCAGTGCCGACCAGTTTCTTGCCGGCGGACAATGTCCCTGGTGGGTTTCCGGCCTGTCCGCCTACATGACCATGTTTTCAGCCGGAACGTTCGTGGTCTGCGGCGGGATCGCCTACACGCAGGGCTTGGTCGCGGTTTACAGTCCGACTTGGTGGAGGCGATCTCCGGCGGGTCCCACACGGTATTAGGCCGGGTCGTTTACCTGCTCGTGGGCCTTTCGGCGGTGTGGCAGGCAGTTTGCTTCAAAGGCATCCGATATCGTTGTGTCGTGTCGATGTCTATGGCAGTGCATGCTAAAGAAAAAGTGTTACAGCTCCACTAATGGCCCGAACATTTTAGCGCGATATTTAGCTATTTTATCAACATACAACGGCACCCTCTTGTCTGGTGTGAAAATTGGTAAGCCGTTTGTGTTGAGTCGTGATAAACGGCATACATAGAGTTGGGAATGTTGATTAGTCTTGAATAAAGAGTACATGTGTTTATACTGTGAGCGTAGAAAATCTTATCAGTCACCGGAGGAGAAAGGCTTACATCTCGATGAATGTGTTTGTTACTCTGCGCAAAACTCTTTATATGTCCGCTATCAGTTTGTGTCTGGCGTCTCAAGCGACCGCGATTGTACTGCATCCCAGCGACGACCCGCCAACGGGTTTATCGACGCCGGCGGATTCGGTGGTCGGTCGGTGGGCGAACGGGGCGTCGGCGGTGGCGATCGCTTCGGACTTTATCATCACGACGCGACACCAGGGCGGGGGCATCGGCACGACGGTGACTTTTGGCGGCAACGCTTACACAGTGGCGGAGATTTTCAACCACCCGACGGCTGACCTGCGTGTCGTGCGCATTGAGACACCCGGCGGGGCGCCGGCAGGCCTGACGGACTTCGTGGGCATCTATAGCCAGACGGACGAGGTGGGGCAGGTTGCGGTGCTTGGCGGTTTTGGTGAGGGTCGGGGCGCGGATGTGTCTAACGGCCTGGTGAACGTGGGCTATGAGTGGGCCGGTTTTGCCTCGCGTCAGCTCCGTTGGGGCGCGAATCTGATAAACGGATCTGGGCTTGCGACGATTGATCCGCTGACGAGCGGTGGGGGTTTTACTTCCGACGTGTTACGCGCGACATTTGAGGATGAGCTTTCGGGTGTAAACGCTGAGGCAAGCCTGGCGTTCGGTGATTCGGGCGGTGGCTGGTTTCTTTTGGATGGTGGCCAGTGGAAAGTCGCCGGGCTCAGCCGTGCCGTGCAGAATACAAATGAGGCGATCTATTCGCCGCCGGAGTTGCTGGATAGCGTACGTCTGAGTTCTTACGTGGGCTTTATCAACAGCATCGTTCCCGAGCCAACCACGGCAGGTATGTTGCTATCACTGTTGTCGCTTGGGGTCGTGGCACGAGGTCGCAGGGAGGCCTGAACACGGATTGGTTGACGTTAAAATGTGTTATCAATCACGCATAAGCTGTGACAGGACAGACATCTTGGCCTACCGGACTTTTATACAGGGCCGACGTTGAAGCATCGTGGGCATTTTTCGTATCCGTTAAGTAAATACAACATGGTGATTCTGTCGAATCGCGTAGTACGCGAGGTGGTGATGCCTCGTGGCCGACCTCGATAATGATCTTAGGTTCTTTGCCGTAGACGTAGTCTTATCCGGCAGTTCGTAATTTGCCGACAGAACTTTTAGCTGCCGTCGTAGTGCGGGATGTTCTGGTTGAGTCTGCAGGAACAGGCCCCGTAACTTTGGGCGGACCAGGATTGTTTGAACGGGCCGATGGCGTCGTGTCATACGTGGTGCGGAGCATGGTTCTTTTTGTCTGGATTAATTAGAACCGGTTTCAAAACTGCCTCAGCGTAATCAATAGGCACGCGACGTGGAA
>CAZJCN010000024.1:0-4648 GCA_964544195.1 uncultured Phycisphaeraceae bacterium
ACCCGCCGGACCGCGTCTTGCAGTCGACCTCCCCGCGCATCATGAACCCCCGCCAGCCAAAGCAGTTTCACGCAACGTCTCAGCCCGCTGTGATGCCAGGCCAGGTTCGGCCGTCCATCGGCGTATGACGTTACGTCAAACCGGCAGACCGAGATGTCCACAGCCCGCTCCAACTCCGCCAGCACCCCCGCCGCTTGATCCATGAACCCATCGACATGCCGCCAGGTCTCATCAGACCAACCATCAACATCCGACAGGCTGCTCAGGCCTGCGACATGCCGCTCAAAAAACAGTCCCTCCAGCGGATGCAGCCCCTCTAACGCACGAACATAATGGTCTGCCGCGTTCGGCCCATCGACACTCGGATACCACCGCTCGACACGTTCCGTGGTGAGTACGTCCGACCACAGCGCAGAAGAATTGGCCCGCGATTGCACACGTTGTGTGTGGATCAACACCGAGGCCGTCACCCCCAGCACCACCACCGCCTCAAGCCCCCGCATGACATACCGGCCACGCCTGGATTTCATCAGGTCAATAAACCTGCCTGCCATATCGTGGGTTGCTGGTCGTCGGATCACAAGGCCTCCCGGTCAACCGTATCGTCATTTCGTTCGTAACCGGACCTGTCAAAGCCAACCCATAAAACAGTCCGGCGTCACAAGACACAATGGTACAGCAAATTAGGCGATTAACTTCTCGTCCACAACACATCAAATTCGATGAATATTGTTATACAATCCGCAACCGGATCGCATAACGAATCAGTTGATTTAAGCCTTCCGCAGGATTGCTGGTGGGCAACCTCTCGACGTGCCTGTGTGTGGCAGCCATGTATTTTCCAATTGGGTTTACTATCGCGCGCACAAGTTTGATCGTTTGCCGCGATGATTTTCTGCACGCCGAAGAAATTCTTTACCTGTTGACAGCACTGGGTCTGTGCTATGGCAAGCAGGACGACCGGACGTCGTGGCGCGCACAATCCTGTCTTTTCGCCCTTAAGTGGAGGCACGTGTGATTTGGGATTCGTGCCTGCCGACAGACCACGTCGGCGGATGCCAACGCTGACTGAGATTCCGAGGGTTAACGGATCGGGAACCCCGGGCTGCCTGTCACACCGGTGACACCGTGATGTCAGGCCTTTCAGTGCGCTCCGCCCCGGCCATGATGGGCCTACGGCAGTCGGGCGCGACCCGATCCCGCCAACCCGTCGCCGCCATCCCGCCGGAATAAACGTGGTTTGACGCCCCGCCTGGAAAAGGAGACACCTCACACACGTCATTCAACGCACCAACACCCCACAACCCGACACTTGGCCGAGCTGGTCCGGCCTTCGCTTCGAAATGAATGCCGACACAAGGCGTCGTGCACAGAGGCTGCGTCAGCAGCAGGCCGAATCGGCCAGTTCGTACTCCTCCGGCCGGAACTTGCCCGGCTCGACGAGCGCCAGTTGCTGTTCGATGAAGGCGGTCTCGTCCTCGGGCATCATGTGAAGCGCATCTTCGATCAGCTCCAGCCAGCGCACCTCACGGTCGGGCAGCTTGACTTCGCCTTCCCGGTAGCCCTCGCGGATCAAGTGCAACGCCTGCAACGCGGCTGACCGGGCAGCGTTGTAATGATCGTCGGCCTGTACGATGGATTCGGCGATCCGGATCACGTTGTGAGGCGTGAGGATGAACGCCTGCGGGTCCAGGGCCGAGTCGGACCTGACCAGCCAGTCACGGAAGCGGCGCGCCGCTTCGGGTCCGTCCGCCAAAGCCTGGTTCATCAGTCGGCAGTCGTAGATCAGTTGTTCGACGTAACACACCGGGGCGATGTCCGACAACAGGCGGACGTTCTGAACCGATTCGTTGCTCCAGGCGTCACAGGTCGCGGCAGCGATGTTGCCCAGCGGGCTCTTATGAGCACAGGCCGCGGTCTTGCCCTCCATCGACATCGGGCAACCGGTGATGGCTTTCAGGAACGGATTCTCGTAACCGCAGTCCTTGCCCGGCCCGACCGCACCGCATTCGTATGCAACTAGCGACCGCACCGCCGAGACCGCCCGCACCACCGCAGCAAACGTACGAGGAATGATGTTCTGCTCAGCCAACACCATCGCAGTATTACCGAACCCGCAGGCGGTGTCCCCGGCACACAGCACGCCGTGCCGATCAGCGATCTGCTTCAACGTGGACCAGAGGAAACGCATGTCCCGAACACCCACTACCGCTTGCGCAAAGATGACCCCGGCGATATCACCCATCTGCAGGGCCTCATCGTGAAGCTCCTTGCCGCCGACGGATTCGATGCTGAGCAACTCGGCGCCGGCTTTGGCGGAGCTCTCGAACAGCTTGAGCATGTTCTCCCAGTATTCCCCGCTTCGCATGATCGGCGGACGGATGAACTCGCGGTTGTCGTTGGGAGTCATCCGGAAAACGCTGGCCAGCTCGTGCTTCTGCCACGCCTTCTCCATCGCCTCGAGCATGGTCTTGACCAGATCCAGCCCCCATTCAGGGTGGTGAGTCATCGGCGGAAGCGTCTCGAATTCGACGATCAGACCCGGAGCTTCCAACTCCGCAGCACGCAGCAAGACCGCTTCGATGCAGTGGCGATACTGCTTTCGGATCTCGGGCATCGTCTCGGCGGTAATGTCGATATTGGAGAGCGTGAAGTTGATTTCGGGATACACCACGCCCCCGCCGAGGGTCATCCCGCGCCGGGTCTTGACGGGCTTGGGTGCTACGCCGAAGCCGAGTTGGTCTTCCTGCTCGATCGCGAGTGTTTGATAAGCCGGCATGATGATGGATACCTGCTGGGTGTAGTCGGGTTAAGAATGTTTCAGTCAAACGGTCATGACGGCGAAACATCAGGCCGGAACACTGGTCAGTTCCTTGACCCGATCCACAGCCGTGACCGCGTCCGGGGCGTAGGCGTCCGCCCCGATTTCATCAGCGTACGATTGTGTGATCGGAGCCCCGCCGACGATCACCTTGATGCCGTTGAGTTCCGCGGCTTTACGGATGGTGTCGAGCGCCTCCTTCATCGCGGGCATGGTCGTTGTGAGCAAGGCGGACAAGCCGATGACCTTGGCGCCGTTTTCTTTGGCCGCGGTGACGAACTTCTCGGGGTCCACGTTCGTGCCCAGGTCGATCACATCGATGTTGGCCCCCTTCCACATCATGGCGACCAGGTTCTTGCCGATATCGTGCAGGTCGCCTTTGACGGTGCCGATGACCGCGGTCGCACTGGCTTTCACGCCGCCCTCGGCCAGGAGGGGTTCGAGGATCTGCATCGATTCCTTCATGGCCCTGGCTGCGACAAGTACCTCAGGCACGAAGACCTCGTTCGCCTTCCACATCGCCCCGATCTTCTCCATGCCGGCAATCAGGGCATCCAGCACGTCGGACGGATCAGCCCCCGCGTCCAATGCCTGCCGGGTCAGGTCCACGGCTTCCTTTCGCTTCCCATCCACGATCGCCTGGGTCAGATCATTGAGTTCGGGCATGGCTGTGGTCCTCAAGTTAATAATAGGTTAAAATTGTCCTTTGATTTGATATTAAAGCATCCCGTCTCCGGAATCAAGCAGTCTCTACAGATTCACTGCGGTTTTCCCCGGCCCACCTCCCGCGAAATCACTTCCCGCGCTGATGACCTCCATCGGTTCCAGCGGATATTCACGGATCGTCTCGATCATGGTCAGGTAGTTATCCAACCGGACGTAGTGGGGAACGGTGTTGGATACGCCGGGCATGTACCCGCCCCCGATATTGAGCCGATCGATCGTCTCACGGACATGGGCACGGACCTGCTCTGGGGTGCCACGAGCCATCAGGTCCAGGTCGATGTGCCCCATCAGGCACAACCGCCCCGGCCAACGGCGTTTGATCTCCATCGGGTCCATCGCCTTGGGTTCCAACGGCTGGATGCCACGCACCCCCAACCCGATCAGGTCATCCAGAACCGGATAAAGCTTACCGTCGGAGTGATAGATGAACGGGGCACCGATCGTCTCGGCCAACTCAGCGTATCGCCGCATGGCCGGGAACAGGTGCTGCCGGTAAAAGTCCGGCGACATGAACGGCCCGTTTCCGTGCGCGATGTCGTCGCTGTAAAACACGGTCCCGATCTTGTCTCCGATCCGATCGATCGCGCCCTGATAGGCATGGTACTGCGCCTCGGCCAAAGAACCGACCACTTCCGAAATGAAATCCGGATCTTCATAGATCGCAAAACACAGGTTATTGAACCCGATCAACTGCCAGAGGAAGGTGAACACGTCCGCGCCGTGCAGCACGATTTTCATTGTCTCGGGCAGAGCCTCCGCGACCTGACACAGCAGGTCATACTGGTATTGAATCGAACGGGTATCCCCCTCCGCCAGGTCGTGCCAGCTCCAGCGCCGACTTCGATAATGCTCGGGCGACCGGATCACACAGGCATCGGAGCTGAAGGATTCAGCGTGTCCTTGTGCCTTCTCAGCAGACTGCGCCTCGGCCAGTTCGGGTTGAGGCATGTACACCGAAACCTGCACGTAGTCGTACCCCGTGACCGTGAAAAACTCGACGAGGTCCGCCCCGGTGCGCGCGGGCCGACCAAGGATCGCGTCCTTGTGAACCTGGTTGATATGAAAATCGAACTGGGGCGGTCGACGCCAGGCCTTTCGCAG